>JANJUH010000260.1 GCA_024710675.1 Lysobacterales bacterium | reverse complement strand
ACATGGGCAGGGCAGTCACCCGCCCGGCCGCGTAGGGGCGCCCGCGGGCGCGATCGGGCTTTTCGGCCAGTCCTTTCGCGCCCAAGGGCGCTCCTACGGGGGGAGGATGAGCGCCTTTTCCGGGTCCCGCAGCTCAATCCGCCTTGTACGCGTCGTGGCAGGCCTTGCAGGTCTCGGCGGTCTTGCCGAATTGCGCGCGCGTGGCGGCTTCGTCACCGCCAGCAGCGACCTGGGCCAGGGCGGCGGATTCGCGTTCGAAGGCCTGCATCTTGGCGCTGAAGTCGGCGTAGTTGCTCCAGATCTCGCCCTTGGCGTCGGTGTCCGCGCCCTTGTCGGATCCGGGCGGGAAGCCCTCGAGCAGCATCGGGGCCAAGGTCGCCACGCGCTGCGCGCGGCGCGTGAACTCGGCCTGGTCCCACGGCGTGCGGCCGCGCACCATCGCCCCCAGCGGTGCCCAGTTCCACACCATGACCGTGTAGGCCGACTGCCGGTACTCGATCGCCGCGGCGGGGTCGGCAGCCGCCTGTGCGGCGGGGACGGCGAGCAACAGGCAGGCCAGGGCGGTACGCAGCATGGTCGTCTCCTTGCGATGGGAGCCCGGATTCTATGTCGGCGCCGGTGATGGCGGCGATCAGCTGCCCAGACGGAAGGTGACGGTCTTGCGCACCCGGGTCGCCACCGCCACGCCGTTCTCCTTGCGTGGCTCGAAACGCCAGCGCTGGGCGGCGCGTACGGCCTCTCGGTCGAAGATGCGGGTCGGTTCGCTGCGGACGACCTCGACGCCGACGACCTCACCGCTGGTCGACAGGGCGAGTTCCAGCTCGACCCAGCCTTCCACCTTGCGTTGCCGCGCCTGGGCGGGGTAAGCCGGGCGCACATCGACGACCTGGCGGGCCTCCTCGACCTGTACGGTGCTGGCAGCGGGGACGGTCGGTGCAGGGGGCGGCGTGGGGTCCGCAGGGGTGGCCGCTGCTGTCGCGGCCGCTGCGGGCGGCGAAGCTGCCGCCGGGCCGGTTTCGGCCGCGGGGGTCTGGGGCGTGCGCGCAGGGGCGGCGGTCTGCGCAACAGGCGGCGGGGCGGCCGCAGCAGGCGCGCTGGCGACCTGTCGGGCCTCGGCTTCGGCGCGCTGGCGGGCCTCCTCTGCTGCCGCGAGCGCGCGTTCCTGTTCGCTTCGGGCCTGGCTCAGCCGCGAACGCAGGGCGGCCAATCGCAGTTCACCCGCACCCATCCGCTCCAGCAAGACCAGTTCACGCTCGGCTTCGTCGAGCTGCCCCTCGGCGATGCTGCTCTCGACCACCAGCGCGGCCTCCGGGGCCAGTTCGAGCAAGGCCGAGCGGGCGTTCCCGTCGGCCGGATTCCTTTCGAGCGCCACGAGGTACCAGTGGACGGCGTTGTCCGCTTCCGGCGACACCAGGCGTCGCTCACGCAGCGCGGCGCGGGCTCGCTCGACCGGATCGAGGTCGGCGGCGGGGGTCGGGGCGGGCGCACCGGATACGGGTGCCGTGGCGGTCGCTGGCGCGGGCCCCTGCGGGGACTCGCCGCCACAGCCGGCGAGGATCAGCAGGGTCAGCGCCACCACTATCCGCGGGCTCCGGGCGATGCGCGGGCCAGGTCTGTCAGGCGTATCGAATCCGCGCATGCCGAATCCCGTCAGGCTGTGGTCGATGGACCAGCATCAGGGACGGAGATGTCGCCGGGTTTGCAGCAAGGCGACGCAATGTCACGCGCGTGTCGTTCAGAGCGGGCGGTCGACGGCGTAGCGGGCCAGATCGGCGAGCGCCTCACTGCAGGGATTGCGCGGCAGCATGCCGAGGTGGCTGGCGGCCTCGTCGGCAAAACGGCGCGCCATGTCCAGGCTGGCGTCGAGGGCGCCAGTCTCACGGATCGCGGCCACGACGGCCGGCAGCGCCTCGCGGTCACCCTCGCGTACCGCGTGGCGAATCGCCTCGACCTGCGCAGGGCGGGCGCGACGTTGGGCGATGATGACCGGCAGCGTGGGCTTGCCCTCGGCGAGATCGTCGCCCAGGTTCTTGCCGATACGCTCGGCATCGCCGGCGTAATCGAGCACATCGTCGGCGATCTGGAAGGCGGTGCCGAGGGCCAGGCCGTAGTCGTGCAGCGACTGCTGCGCGCGCACATCGAGGCCAGCCGCCATGCCGCCGAGCCGGCAGCCGGCGGCAAACAGGATCGCCGTCTTGCGGCGGATGACCTCGAAGTAGCGTTCCTCGCCGAGATCCGGGTCGCCGGCATGCAGCAGTTGCAGGACCTCGCCCTCGGCGATCTGGTTGGTGGTATCGGCCAGCACCTGCATCACCGGCGCGTGGCCGAGGCCGACCATCATCTGGAAGGATCGCGAATAGAGGAAGTCGCCGACGAGGACGCTGGCGGCATTGCCCCACAGCGCGTTGGCCGTCTGCCGGCCACGGCGCAGCCCGGACTCGTCGACCACGTCGTCGTGCAACAGCGTCGCGGTGTGGATGAACTCGACGATGGCCGCGAGGCGTACGGCCATGGCGATGTCCACGCCCGCGCCGCAGCGCGCCGCGAGCAGCACCAGCAGCGGGCGCAAGCGCTTGCCGCCGGCGCTGATGATGTGCTCGCCGATCTGGTTGATCAGCAGCACATCCGAACGCAGCTCGTCGCGGATCACCGCATCGACCGCGGCCATGTCGGCCGCGACCAGGCGGCGGATGTCCAGGAATCGCCGTGCGCTGTCTTCGACGGCGGGTGCGGAGGGCTCGGGGGAGGGTTGCGCGCTCATGGCGGCGGAGTATAGGCAAAGAGCGGGGAGGGGCCGTGGAGGGGGTGGACCGTTGCTTGCTTGAAATGGCCAGTGGCCCCGGGGTCGCGGAGCGAATGCGGGGCTGGGGCGTGTGCGCCGGGGCGGTCGGCCAGATCGATGGCTCGCGACGGGCGCCTTCGTCAGCGGCCGCGAGCTGAACGACCCTAGGACTTTCCCTACCCCACGACGCGAGCTTTCCCTACCCCTTGGTCGGGGTCCCACCGATGCCCTCCCGAGGCCCGGTGCTATCCTGCGAGCCATCGTTCAACGCAGCACAGGCAGGGACGCAGGCATGGCTAGAGGTATCAACAAGGTGATCCTGGTCGGCAATCTCGGGGCCGATCCGGAAGTCCGCTACACCGCGAACAACGCGGCCATCACGACGATCAAGGTCGCCACCAGCGAGAGCTGGAAGGACAAGCAGACCGGCGAGATGCAGGAGCGTACCGAGTGGCATCGCGTCAAGTTTTTCGGGCGTTTGGCGGAGATCGCCGGCGAATACCTCAAGAAGGGACGTCAAGTCTACGTCGAGGGCAGCCTGCGCACCGACAAGTACACCGACAAGGAAGGCGTCGAGCGCTACACGACGGATGTGATTGCCAGTGAGATGCAGATGCTCGGCGGTACTGGCGGTGGCGGCGGTGGTGAGGGCGGCATGGGTGGTGGCGGTGGTGGCTACGGCGGCAGCCGCGGTGGCGAGCGTCCGGCACGCGCCCCGCAGGCTGAGCGCGGCGGCGGCTCATCGCGGCCGGCACCGCGGCAGGAAACGCCGCCGCCGGATGATTTCGACGACGACATCCCGTTCTGAGGGACTGAACTTTGCCGCGGGGCCGCGGTCCATGGCCCCGGGACTACCCCCATCGGCCGACGCCGGGACCCGTCTCCCGGCGTTCGGCCGTCGCCTTGTACAGGAAGCACAGCATGCAGCCCACCTGGCTGGTCACCGGCGGCGCCGGTTTCATCGGCGGCAACTTCGTCCTCGAAGCGCTGGCGCGTGACAACCGAACCATCGTCAACCTTGACGCGCTCACCTACGCCGGCAATCCGGACACGCTCGCCAGCGTCGCCGCAGACCCGCGCCACCGCTTCGTGCGCGGCGACATCGGCGATCGCGAACTGGTCGCGCGCCTGCTCGCCGAGCACCGCCCGCAGGCCGTCGTCAATTTCGCCGCCGAATCGCACGTCGACCGCTCGATCGAGGGGCCCGCGGCCTTCGTGCAGACCAATGTGGTCGGCACGCTGAACCTGCTCGAGTGCGCGCTCGCCTACTGGCGCTCGCTGGAAGGCGCCGAGCGCGAGGCCTTCCGCCTCCTGCACGTGTCGACCGACGAGGTCTACGGCTCACTGGGCGCCGAAGGGCGCTTCACCGAGACCACCCCCTACGCGCCGAACTCTCCGTACTCGGCCTCGAAGGCAGCGTCCGACCACCTGGTGCGCGCTTTCCACCACACCTACGGCCTGCCGGTGCTGACGACGAACTGCTCGAACAACTACGGGCCCTTCCAGTTCCCGGAGAAGCTGAACCCGCTGATGATCCAGAAGGCGCTGGCGGGCGAGGCGCTGCCGGTTTATGGCGATGGCCGCAATGTGCGCGACTGGCTGTACGTGATCGATCACTGCGAGGCGATCCGCGCGGTGCTCGAGCGCGGCCGCGTCGGCGAGGTCTACAACATCGGCGGCGATGCCGAGCGCGAGAACATCGAGGTGGTTCATCGCATCTGTGATCTGCTCGATGCGCGGCGGCCGCTGGCCGACGGCCGCCCGCGGCGCTCTCTGATCACCTACGTGAAGGACCGTCCCGGCCACGACCGCCGCTATGCGATCGATGCCTCGAAGATCCAGGGCGAGCTGGGCTGGAAGCCGGCGCAGAGCTTCGAGTCCGGGATCGAGCGCACCATCGACTGGTACCTCGGCCACGAGGAGTGGTGTGGACGCATCCGTGACGGCCGTTATCGCGGCGAGCGCCTGGGGCTGGTGGCATGAGCACGACCAATCGACGCGGGATCATCCTGGCTGGCGGCGCCGGCACACGCCTGCACCCGCTGACCATCGCGGTCAGCAAGCAGCTGCTGCCGGTGTACGACAAGCCGATGATCTACTACCCCCTGAGCGTGCTCATGCTGGCCGGGATCCGCGAGATCCTGGTCATCAACACGCCGCATGAGCAGGCCCTGTTCCAGCGCCTGCTCGGCAATGGTTCGCAGTGGGGGCTCGACATCCGCTACGCCGTGCAGCCGGAGCCGAACGGGCTGGCCGAGGCCTTCATCATCGGCCGCGAATTTGTCGCCGGTCGGCCCTCCTGCCTGATCCTCGGCGACAACATCTTCTACGGACATGGCTTCCCGGAACTGCTCGCGCGGGCCGACGAGCGCGCCGAGGGGGCGACGGTGTTCGGCTACTGGGTCAAGGATCCGGAGCGCTACGGCGTCACCGAATTCGATGGCGGCGGGCGCGTGCTCTCGATCGAGGAAAAGCCGAAGCAGCCGAAGTCCAACTACGCGGTCACCGGCCTGTACTTCTACGACACCCAGGTCTGCGATCTCGCCGCCTCGCTGGCACCCTCGGCGCGCGGGGAACTCGAGATCACCGACCTCAACCGCCGTTACCTCGAGGCCGGGCAACTGTCCGTCGAACGCCTTGGGCGCGGCTATGCCTGGCTCGACACCGGTACCCACGATTCGCTGATCCAGGCCGGCAACTTCATCCAGACCATCGAGGAGCGCCAGGGCCTGAAGATTGCCTGCCCGGAGGAGATCGCCTTCGAGCAGGGCTGGATCGATGGTGAACAATTGCTGGCGCTGGCCGCCCCGCTGGCCAAGAGCGGCTACGGCGACTATCTGCGCAAGCTGGTGCGCGCATGAAGCTGATCGAGAGCTCGCTGCCGGGTGTGGTGCTGTTCGAGCCGGCGGTCTTCGGCGACGAGCGCGGCTTTTTCTTCGAGGCCTGGAATCGCGATCGCAGCGCTACCTTCGGCCTGCCGCTCGATTTCGCCCAGGCCAATGTCTCGCGCTCGGCGCGCGGCGTGTTGCGCGGCTTGCATCACCAGTGGCCGAATCCACAGGGCAAGCTGGTGTGGGTGCTCGAGGGCGAGGTCTTCGACGTGGCTGTCGACATCCGCCGCGGATCACCGACCTTCGGCCACTGTTTCGGTGCGCTGCTGTCCGCCGCCAACCACCGGATGATGTACGTGCCGCCCGGCTTCGCCCATGGCTTCCAGGTGACCAGCGAGTACGCAACCTTCTGCTACCTGTGCACCGCCACCTACCAGCGCGAGCACGACAAGGCGCTGGCCTGGAACGACCCGGATCTCGCTATCGAATGGCCATTGGCCGAACCGCAGCTTTCGGCCAAGGACCAGGCGGCGCCGCGCCTGCGCGACGTGGCCGCTGACCAGTTGCCGGAGTACTGATCCCATGCGCATCCTCGTGCTCGGCGCATCGGGCCAGGTCGGGTTCGAGCTGCTGCGCAGCCTGGCGCCGCTGGGAGCGGTCATCGGCGCGGATCGCGTGGCCAATCCGGAGCTCGGCATCGACATCGCCTTCGATCTGGCCGATCACAGCGCGATCGCTGCGCAACTCGACGCCATCGCACCCGAGGTGATCGTCAATGCCGCTGCCCACACCGCCGTCGATGCCGCCGAGGATGAGCCCGAGCTGGCGGACGCGCTGAATCATCGCGCCGTGGCCGCCATCGCGGCCTGGGCCGCGCCGCGCGGGCGACTCGTCATGCACTACTCGACCGACTACGTGTTCCCCGGCGATGGCACGCAGCCGTATCGGGAAGACGATCCGGTCGGTCCGAAGAGTGTCTACGGACACAGCAAGCTTGCGGGCGAACAGGCACTGGCGGCCAGCGGCGCGCCGTACCTGCTGCTGCGCACGGCCTGGGTCTACGGCGCGCGCGGCCGCAACTTCCTGCTGACCATGCTGCGCGCCGCGGCCCAGCGGCCCGAATTGTCGGTCGTCGATGACCAGGTCGGCGGTCCGACCACCGCGCGTTTCCTCGCCGCCACCACGGCAGCCATGCTGGCGCGCTGGCAGGCGACCCCTGCCGAGGGTCGTGACGCGCTCGCCGGCAGCTTCCATGTGGTGATGGCAGGCCAGACCAGCTGGTGCGGCTTCGCCCGCGCGATCATCGAGGGCGGCGTTCGCCACGGCCTGCTCGAACACGCCGTGCCAGTGCGCGCGATCCGTACCGGCGAATACCCGGCGAAGGCACCCCGGCCGGCATACTCGGTGCTCGACACGAGCCGCCTGCGCAGGGTCCATGGCCTCGAGCCGCCGGCCTGGCCAGTCGGCCTGGAACAGACACTGGCAGAGCTGGCCGAACATCGCCGCTCGCTGACCCAGATTGCGTACGAGGTGAAACGATGCTGATCCCGGTGATCCTGTCCGGCGGTGCCGGCACCCGCTTGTGGCCGGTGTCGCGCAAGGCCTGGCCCAAGCCCTTCATGCCGATTGCCGATGGCGAGTCCTTGCTGAAGCGCACGCTGCGCCGCGCGCAGGCCGTTGCCAGCGCCGAGGAAGTCATCACGGTGACCTCGCGCGAGCACTATTTTCTGAGTCGTGACGAGTACCGTGGCCTGATTGCCGATGCCGACGCGCGCTTCCTGCTCGAGCCGGTCGGCCGCAACACCGCGCCGGCGATCGCGATGGCGGCGCTCGACATCGCCCATCGCCACGGCCCCGACGCGCAGATGCTCATCCTGCCGGCCGACCACCTCATCCGCGACCTCGAAGCCTTCGGCCATGCTGTTGCCGCAGCCCGGCGCCTGGCCGTGGAGGGCTACCTGGTGACCTTCGGCATCGTTCCCGATCGTCCCGAGACGGGCTACGGTTACATTCGTGCCGGTGCCGAGCTGGGGGAGGGACGCGAGATCGCGGCCTTCGTCGAGAAACCGGACGTGGCGACGGCTGAAGCCTATGTCGCCAGCGGCGACTATGCGTGGAACTCCGGCATGTTCTGCTTCGCCGTCGGTGCGCTGTTCGACGCCATGGCCGAGACTTGCCCCGAACTGCTGGCCGGTGCGCGCGCGGCCTATGCGGCCAACGAAGGCGGCGGCTCGCCCTTCGAGTTCGACAAGGCGGGCTTTGCCGCGCTCGAGGACATCTCGATCGACTACGCGGTGATGGAAAAGGCCCGTCGGCGGGCCGTGGTGCCGGCCGCTTTCGACTGGAACGACATTGGTTCGTGGAAGGCGATCAGCGATCTCGATCCCGGCGACGAGTCCGGTAACCGGACGGAGGGTCCGGCCGTGCTGGTCGACAGCCGCAATTGCTTCGTGCGTTCGCAGGGCAAGCTGGTGGCGGCTGTCGGCGTCGACGACCTCGTCATCGTCGACACTGGCGATGCCGTGCTGGTCAGCGCCCGTGACAAGTCCCAGGCGGTCAAGCAGGTGGTCGACATGCTGCGGGCCAATCGCCACGAGGCCGCCAACGTCCACACCACCGCCTTCCGGCCCTGGGGCAGCTACACGGTGCTCGAGGATGCTGCCGACTGCAAGGTCAAACGTCTGGTGGTCAAGCCGGGTCATGTGCTCTCGCTGCAAATGCACCACCGCCGCAGCGAGCACTGGACCGTGGTCCGCGGCACCGCAAAGGTACGCATCGGCGACGAAGAAAAGCTGCTGCACCGCAACGAGTCGGTATACATCCCGGTCGAGACGCTGCACCGGCTGGAGAACCCGACCGACGAAGACCTGCACCTGGTCGAGGTGCAATGCGGTGATTATTTCGGCGAGGATGACATCGTTCGTTACGAGGACCGATACGGGCGCGTCTGAGACCTTTTGCGCGCTTGCGATCAGGCAGGCGGGCGTGCAACATTCGGGGATGTCCAATGGTCGCGCTCGTGACCGGGAGTATTCATGCGTATTGATATCCTCGAAGATGATCCGGACCAGGCCGAGCTGATCAAGCATTGGCTCGCCGAGGAAGGACACGAGGTCCACTGGTACCGCTCCGGTGGCGACCTGACCCGTGCCCTGCACCGTGATGTACCCGATGTCCTGCTGCTCGACTGGGTCTTGCCCGAGTCGAGCGGGATGGATGTGTTGACCTGGGTGCGCCAGAGTTTCCTCGGTCGCATCCCGGTGGTCTTCATCACCGCCCAGGATTCCGAGGAGCACGTGGTCGCGGCGCTGACCGCCGGGGCCGACGACTACCTGGTCAAGCCTCCGCGTCGCCGCGAACTGCTCGCGCGCGTGCAGGCGGTCGGGCGCCGGGCCGGCGCGATCCAGCAGGCCGAGGTCATCCCCGGCACCGATCCCTACACCGTTGACGTTGGTCGCCGGCAGATCCTGCTGCGCGGCAAGCCGGTGGAACTGACCAGCAAGGAGTTCGATCTCGCGGCCTACATGTTCGCCAACGCCGGGCGCCTGGTGAAGCGCGGCGTCTTGCTCGAACGGGTCTGGGGCCGCAGCCAGACCATCACCACGCGCACGGTGGACGCCCACATCAGCCGCATTCGCAAGAAGCTCGAGATCGACGAGGGCAACGGCTGGCGACTCATCTCGGTGTACCAGCATGGCTATCGTCTCGAGCGCGCAGGCTAGGCCGGTGTTGCAGGGAGATCCCGTGGCCGACGCCTTGCGCCAACGCTATATCGACAGCTTTCCGGCGAAGGCGATCGAGATCGAGATCTCCATCGGCGAGTTGCAGGATCGCGCCGCGGCCTTGAAGAACCTGCGCGGCCTGGCGCACAAGCTCTCGGGCTCGGCTGGCCTGTACGGTTTCGACGAACTGGGCGCTTGCGCGCGTGATCTCGTGCACGCGATCGACGGCGGCTCGCCGATGGCTGCGGTCAAGCGACTGGGCAACTCCCTCGTCGCGCGCCTGCGCCTGCTGGCGACGACGGCGAGCTGAGCCAGTTCCCCGCGTAGCCCGCCTTGCGGCGGTCAACGCGGGCCACGGCGCGGGCTTTGGTAGCGTGGGTTGCGCCGCAGGCGCTACCCGCGATGCTCCTCTCAGGTATGCGCCGCCCGCCGCATGAAGGGGCTGGCGATCAGCATCATCGCCCCCGAGATCACGCCCACCCACATCAGGAAGGCGAAAGTGTCGCCGTAAATGGCGATCGCCTGCGCGGTCGGCGTGCCGGGATCCATCGCGGCCAGCGTTCCGAAGCGGCCGGCGATCATCTCGCCGAAGGCCGAGGCCAGGAACCACGCGCCCATCATCATGCCGACCACGCGCGGCACCGAGAGGGTGGTGACGGCCGACAGGCCGATCGGTGAGAGCACCATTTCGCCGACGACGAGCAGGGCGTAGGCGCCGATCATCCACCACAGGCTGACCAGACCGTCGCCGCCCTGCGATGCCGCGGCCCAGGCCAGCAGCCCGGTGCCGAGGCCGCAGAAGATCAGGCCCCAGCCGAACTTGGCCGGCAGGCTCGGATTCCAGCCCAGGCGATCGAGACGCGGCCACAGCCAGGCGAAGACCGGACTGAACAGGATCACGAAGATCGCGCCGAAGGAGGTGGTCTGGCCCGCCGTCCACTCGATGCCGAAGGTGGTGCGGTCCATGCCGCGCTCGGCGAAGGCCACCCAGGTGCCATAGCTCTGCTCGTAGATGCCCCAGAACAGCGCACTGACCGCGATCAGCACCATCAGCACGATCATCCGGCCGCGCTCGACGGGGCTGATGCCGCTGAACAGGAAGCGTGCGAACCAGACCATGAGTCCCAGTCCCATGACCACGGCCACGACTTCGGTCAGCGTGACTTCGTGGCCGCCGGCCAGCGCCGTGAGCGGCCCGAAGTCGATCTTGGTCTGCAGGATCTGCCAGACGGCGACCGTTCCGATCACGCCGAGCAGGTAGATCGCCGGCTCGATCGGCAGGCCCAGCCAGCGCTGGCGCAGTGCCGCCGGATCGGGCGGCTCGGCCTTGCCCATCAGGTGCTTCTGGCCCCAGACGAACTGCACCAGGCCCAGCGCCATCATCACGCCCGAGAGCGCGAAGCCGTAGCCCCAGCCGTAGTTCTCGCCGATGTACGCCACGATCAGCGAGGACAGCGCCGCGCCGACGTTGATGCCCATGTAGAAGATGGTGAAGCCGGCCTCGCGGCGCGGGTCGCCGTCGGGGTACAGGCGGCCGACGATCGTCGAGATGTTGGGTTTCAGGAAGCCGACGCCGACCGCGATCAGTGCCAGCGAGAAGTACATGACCTGGATCGCGTAGAGGTCGCGGTCGACGACCTGCGCCTCGCCGCCGGCCGGCGCGCCGGTGTAGGCCATGCCAAGCTGGCCGAGGACCAGCAAGGCGCCGCCGAAGACCACGGCCTTGCGCATGCCCAGCCAGCGGTCGGCGACGATGCCGCCGAGCAGCGGCAGCGCGTAGGCCAGGCCGGCGTAGGTGCCGAGCAGCACGTAGCCGTCGCTGTCGCTGAAGCGGTGATGCTTGACCAGGTACAGGAACAGCAGCGCCTTCATGCCGTAGAAGGCGAAGCGCTCCCACATCTCGGTCAGGAAGCACACGAAGAGCCCGATCGGATGGCCAAGGAATTCGCGGCCGGCAGCGCTTTCAGTCGTGTGCATGGGAAGTGAAGGTGGTTCGGGACGCGGCAGTATGCCAGCGCCACGGCGATCGCGCGCCGCTCCAAGTGGGAACTGTCAACGCGCGCGACCGCATTGCGTTGTTCCTCGTCGAGCCCGGCCACGGTGGCCGGATCGACGAGGACAAGGACGATGAGCAGGATGACTTGTATGGGCGCGTTGCTGCTGATGGCCGCAAGCTCGATCGCCGTGGCGGATCCGGCCCGGGTCGATCATCGCCAGGCGCGGCAGGACGCCCGGATCGACCAGGGTGTGGCGAGCGGTGAGTTGACGGCACGCGAGGCCGCACGTCTGGAGGCCCGCGAGGGACACATCGACCGGGTCGAGGCGCGTAGCGAGGCCGATGGCGTGGTCACCCGGCGCGAGCGCGTCGTACTCGAAGTCAAGCAGGATCGCGCCAGCCGCGCGATCGCTCGCCAGAAACACGATCGCCAGGATCGCCGCTGACAGCCTGCCCGGCAGGTGCAGCCATCACGACAAAACACGAAGGGGCGCCGCGGCGCCCCTTTGACAGGGTTCGGACGCCAGTTGAGTTCGATCAGAAATCCTGCTCGTACCGCACGTACGGGGTGCGGATGAAACGGTCGGATTCGCTGACCGGCGCCAGTGCCGGATCGGTGTAGGACGGCGGTTCGCCGTGAGTGACGATGTTCTGCGCACCCACCGAAATCACGCCCGACCACGGCGTCTTCCAGCTGACGCCGAGATCGACACCAGCCCACCATGGGCTCACCGACTCGAGGCCGCGGCGCATCATCCGCGTCGCCATGTCGGCGCTGAAGTTGCCGTAGCCGACACTGAACTGCACGCGCCCGATGTCGGGGCTGTGTTCCAGGCCCGGCAGGCGCGAGAGGGCGAGGGCCATGCCGATGCGGGTCTCGTCGTCGAGGTCGAGTTCGCCACCGACCGACACGGTCTGCGCGCGCTCATGGGCGAGGACGCCCGCCACCGGCGCGAGTGGCAGTGCGGACTCGCGCAGGGCGCTGCCGGTCAACCCGGGCGAAGCGAGCGTGCCGGGCAATACCCAGATCGCCGGCGTGTCGCTGACACCCAGCGACAGCCGCGCCGGGCCGATGCCGAGCGTGGTCGATGCTCCGAAACCCGGCGTGGCATCGCCATCGAAGCTCTCGCAGGGGTCGCTGTGCAGCGGCGTCAGTGGCCGCGAGAGCAGGCTGCGGCAGGGCACGAAGTCGGTGACGGTGACGCCAGCGCCGAGTTGCAGGCGCTCACCGAGCTGCCAGCGGACCGATGGGGAGATGCTGACCGACCGGCTGCCGTCGTGACCGAGCGTGCGCACCTCGGCCAGGCCGAGCAGCACGCCACTACCGTGTTCCGGCGCCAGCGGCCCGTTGTAGCCCTCCTCGTCGGCATAGACGAACACCGGGACCCAGGCCTTGCCCGACAGGCCGAGCGGCAGCGTGCCCGGTGCGGGGTCCGCGTGGAGGATGCGCGGCAGGCGCTCATCGGCAACTGGTGCCGACTGCGCGTGCACCACCGTCCATGGCAGCAAGCAGGCTGCCAAAGCGGCGTAGAGCGGGCGGCGGAGGGCGGCGGTGGTCATGCGATTCCGGCGATGTCGAAAGGCTCGACGCTCTGGGAGACGATGGGTGTGAGCGTGACCGCTTTCAAGTATTCAGATTGTGCCAACGATAGCAGAATCTGCTGAACGACAGCCGAGGTTCATGCGTTCACTGCAGGCTGGCAGGGCCACCCTCGGCCGGCGGTGGCGGCAGGAACAAGGCCTCGATGTCGATGCGGTCGAAGCGATAGGTCTTCCCGCAGAACTCGCAGGTCACCACGGCCTCGCCGCTCTGTTGCACGGCGGCCAGCGACTCCTCGCGGCCGATCCGGCGCAGCACGTCAGCCACCTTCTCGCGCGAACAGCGGCAGCGCGGGTACAGCGGCAAGGGCTCGGCATCGATCCGGGGCACGTCGTGGAACAGGCGGTGCAACAGCAACTCGGGGTCGCAGGACAGCAATTCGGCCGGCGCCACGGTGGCCGCCAGGTGCTCGGCGCGATTCCAACCGTCCGGATCGACCGGCCCGAAACCACCCTCGCCGGGCAGTCGTTGCAGCAGCAGGCCGGCGGCGACGTGCTCGTCGGCGGCCAGCAGCACCCGCGTCGGCAACTGCTCGCTCTGCGCGAAATAGCCTTCCAGTGCCTCCCCGAGGTGCGTGCCTTCCAGTGGCACCACGCCCTGGTAGCGCTCACCCTTGTCTTCGGGTTCGAGCGTGATGACCAGCAGGCCATCACGCGTCAGTTCCGCGAAGCCGTCGGCGGGAGCGCTGTCCTCGCCGCCCCGGGCAATGCCGCGCAGGTGGCCGGCGCTGGTGCACTCGGCATAGAGCAGACCCAAGGCGCGAGCGCCCTGCAACTGGATCGACAGCCGCCCGTTGAACTTGAGGCCGGCGATCAGCAGCGCGCTGGCGGCCAGCGCCTCGCCAAGCAGGCGGGCGACGCCGGCCGCATAAGGCTGGCGCTCGACGATCTCGCGATGTCCTGCGGCGATGCGCACGGCAGCGCCGCGCACTCCCAACTCCGGCAGCACGAAGGCGTGCAGGCGATCGTCCATCGGCGCTGCCTCAACCCGCCTTGCGCGCCGCCTGCTTGCGCTCGTTCTCGGTGAGCAGCTTCTTGCGCAGGCGGATGGCGTGCGGAGTGACCTCGACCAGTTCGTCGTCCTCGATGAACTCCAGCGCCTGTTCGAGCGAGAACTTCACCGGCGGCGTCAGCATCAGGTTGTCGTCCTTGCCGGCCGCGCGGAAGTTGGTGAGCTGCTTGCTGCGCAGCGCGTTGACCACGAGGTCGTTGTCCTTGGCGTGGATGCCGACGATCTGGCCTTCGTAGATCTCGGCGCCTTCCGGGATCAGCAGCCGGCCGCGTTCCTGCATCGCGAACTGCGCGTAGGCCGGCGAGGAACCGGTGCCGTTGCTGATCATCACGCCATTCGGGCGCTTGGCGATCGCGCCCTTGACCACCGGACCGTAGTGCTCGAAGGTGTGGAACATGAGGCCGGTGCCCGCGGTCAGCGTGCGGAATTCGGTCTGGAAGCCGATCAGTCCGCGCGAGGGAATCATGAACTCCAGGCGCGTGCGGCCCTTGCCATCCGGCTCCATGTTGCGGATCTCGGCCCGGCGCGTACCCAGGCGCTCCATGACGCCGCCCTGGTACTGCTCTTCCAGATCGACCACCAGCAGCTCGTAGGGCTCCATCAGCTCGCCGTCGATCTCCTTGACGATGACTTCCGGACGCGACACGGCGAGTTCATAGCCCTCGCGACGCATGGTCTCGATCAGGATGGACAGGTGCAGCTCGCCGCGTCCGGAAACGCGGAACTTGTCGGCATCCTCGGTATCGTCGACGCGCATCGCGACGTTGTGCATCAACTCGCGCTTGAGGCGGTCGCGGATCTGGCGCGACGTGAGGAACTTGCCGTCCTTGCCCGCGAAGGGCGAGGAATTCACGCAGAAGAACATGCTGATGGTCGGCTCGTCGACGGTCAGCGCGGGCAGCGCCTCGGGCACGTCAGGCGCGCACAGCGTGTCCGAGATCGAGATGCCCTCGACGCCGGTGATGGCGATGATGTCGCCGGCATTCGCTTCCGGCACTTCGATGCGCTCGAGGCCGAGGAAGCCGAGCACCTGCAGGATGCGCCCCTGGCGCTTCTTGCCTTCGCGGTCGATGGCGACGATCGGCATGTTGGTGCGCGCGCGCCCGCGCTGGATGCGGCCGATGCCGATGATGCCGACATAGCTCGAGTACGCGAGCTGGCTGATCTGCATCTGGAAGGCGCCTTCCGGATCCACCGGCGGCGCCGGGACGCGTTCGGTGACGATCTGGAACAGCGGATCCATGTTGCCCTCGCGGGCGTTCGAATCGAGGCTGGCGTAGCCGTTCAGCGCCGAAGTGTAGATCACCGGGAAGTCGAGCTGCTCCTCGGTGGCGCCGAGGCGGTCGAAGAGGTCGAAGACCTGGTTGACCACCCAGTCCGGGCGCGCGCCCGGGCGGTCGATCTTGTTGACCACCACGATCGGATTCAGGCCGCGCTGGAAGGCCTTCTGGGTCACGAAGCGCGTCTGTGGCATCGGGCCGTCGAGCGCGTCGACCACCAGCAGCACCGAGTCGACCATCGAGAGCACGCGCTCGACCTCTCCGCCGAAGTCGGCATGGCCCGGGGTATCGACGATGTTGATGCGCCAGTCGCCCCAGCGGATCGCCGTGTTCTTGGCCAGGATCGTGATGCCGCGTTCCTTCTCCAGGTCGTTGGAGTCCATCGCCCGGTCGGGAAGCACGGCGCGCTCGCTGAGCGTATCCGACTGCTTCAGGAGCTGGTCGACCAGCGTGGTCTTGCCGTGGTCGACGTGGGCGATGATGGCGATGTTGCGCAGCTTCTCGATCATGGGCACTCGCAGGCAGCCGCCGTGCACGGGGGGTCCCGTGGACACGCGGCGTGGATCAGGGGAGAACGTGCAGTATAGACGGCGGCGCTAGGGCCGCTGCTCGGGCGTGGCGAAATCCTGAACAAGCCTGTGGCTCGGGTTCAGCGAATCGCAGTACGATCTTGGCTCGTTTCCGGCTGGAAGGCCGGGCGATCGCCTGGACCTCCCGTTCGCCCCATGTCCGACTCCCGCCTGTGCTTCGCTGACTTCGTCCTCGATCCGGTCAACCGCACGCTGCATCGCGGCGGTGAAGCGATCAGCCTCAACTCGCGCTATTTCGATGCGCTGGTGCTGCTGGTGCACGAGCACGGGCGCCTGGTCGGCAAGCAGCGCCTGTTCGACGAGGTCTGGGCCGGCAGCGTGGTGAGCGATGCGGCGCTGACGCAGTGCATCAAGGAAATCCGCCGCCAGCTCGGCGACGATGCCGGGAATCCGCGCTTCATCCGCACCGTGGCCGGTCACGGCTACCGTTTCATTGCGGCCGTGACGGTCGGGAATGTCGACCGGTTGGACATGGGTGCGGCGATCCCGGATGGCGTGTCCGGGTCGTCGTTGGCCGAAATCCTCGCTCCCGGCGCACCGCCGGCTGCCCCATCAGCTCATCCTGCCTGGCTCGCCGAAGCGCTGGCGCCGGCGCTGGGCGGAGCCATTGCGGGCGTGCTCGGCGGCCTGCTCTATGGCTCGCTGCTGGCCTTCGCGCCACAGGCGCAAGGCATCGGCACGCTCTCGGTCTTGCTGGTGATGCTGGCGCTCAGCGCCCTCGTTGGCATGGCCGGCGGGCTTGGCCTGGGGCTCGGAATGTCTGCGGGACGTCGACTCATCAGTGGCAGCGGTGGCTTGCTCGCGGGTGCGGCCGTCGGTGGTCTGCTCGTTGGCGGGCTCGCCAAGCTGTTGGCATCCGACGCTTTCACCCTGCTGGTCGGGCGCGCGCCTTCCGGTATCACCGGTGGCCTCGAAGGCGCTGCGATCGGTCTCGCGCTGGCCACGGGCCTGCTGCTGGGCGGCGACGCCTTCGCATCGCGACCGCATCGCCCCGTCATCCTTGCGGCCCTGGCCACCGGTCTCGTCGGAGCGATCCTGCCGCTACTCGGTGGCAGCCTGATGGCCAGCAGCCTCGCCCGCGTCGCGGCCACCTTCGACCAGTCGCGCCTCGACCTCCGTGCGCTCGCCGTGCTGATCGGCGAACCCGAACTCGGCCTGCCGGCCCAGGTGGCCCTGGGCGCACTGGAAGGAGCGATCTTCGGGGGCTGTGTGGTGGCGGCGATGGTGCTGGGACGGCGTCTTTAGCGGAACGCCGCTTCAGCGCATGGGCGCGACCTGCGCGCCACTTTCCTGTTCCGCTTCGCCGAGGATGATCGGCACGCGCTCGCGGACAGTCCAGCCAGCCTGGGAAAAGGCATCGCGGGCAGTTGCCGACAGGGTGCCGGTGACCAGCAGCTCGTTGTGCTGGCTGAGGAAGTCCTCGCGCCAGGCGAAGCGGGCGATCTCCGGGCTGAAGTGCAGGTAATCGACCGGCACTGCGACCACATAGCCGCCATCGGGGCGCACCAGTGCGGGCGTGGTGCCGAGGACGGTGGTGGAGACCGGCTCGCTGTACTCGCGCGAGCGCAGCAGCAACAGGCGCATCGAGTGCACGATGAAGCGGCCTTCGATCTCGCGTCCGGCCATCTGGGCCAGCCGGAACAGCGCCAGGCGCGAGGCGTCGAAGAGCGGCAGGCGCAGCAGCTCGACGAATTCGGTCTGCTGGGTCAGCGTGAAGGCCTTGCCGCGCCGGATCAGCTCACGCGCCGGGCGGCCCTCGATGCCGAGTCCGGCCAGGACGTCGAGATTGCGCCGTTGCAGGTCCTCGGCGGGCAACTCCCAGGCATAGCGGCGGGCATCGGCGGTGACGCCCAGGGCCTCGCCGGCGAAGCCACCGACCTGGCCCCAGGCGATGCCCGTGAGCTTGTCACCGGTCCATGCGGACCAGGCCAGTGCATCGAGGCGCTCGGCGATCAGCGGGTTGGTGGTGTAGGGATCGACGCCGACGTGGCGGGCGATCTCGCGGCGCGATTTCTGGTAGCCGATCCAGCGCAGCGTGGCAGAGGTTGCGGTGTCCTTGGCGCGCTCGCTGGCCGGGCGTTCGCGCTCGCCAGGGCGGGGCTCGTCCTCGTCGTCCATCGCGCGGACCGCCGCATCGTTGACATTGAGCGCGAAGTCGCGGATGTCGAGGAGGCGGTCTTGCAGGAAGCGGCCGACGCCCGCAGGCAGGCGGCTGACCGTGGCCACGGGCTCGGTGACGACGAGTCGCGCCGACTCGATCGGCCGTGCAGCGCCGCGCTTGACCGCATCGGCGAAGACCGCGGTATCGGCAAGGCGATCGAGTTCGCGTGCCGCCGGCAACTCGGCCAGGCGCTGGCGCAACTCGTAGACGCCCTGGGCTTCCAGCTCGCCGACATCGGTACGCAGCCGGAACTGGCCGAGATAGTCGACGATCGGCACTTCCGCCGGGAGCTGGTAGCCAGGCCCGGTTGCCGACTGGCCGGGCCATAGCTCGTCCAGGGTGGCGCGTGCATTCGGCTCGAAGCGCTCATCGCCAGTCCTGGCAGCCGTCCCGGCCTTGCGGCCGAGCAGGATCGGCGGTGCCGGCTCGGCGAGCTCGGCGAGCGGCGGCGGCGCCGGCTTGCGGCTGGCGCAGGCTGAACTCAGCAGGACGGCGAGGATCGCGAGGGCGATGCGGATGGCCATGCAAGGAGGGTAGCCGTGCCGCCTTGGCGCCTGGCTGAACGTGCCCGCTTCAGGCACCCGCGCGCCAGACCATCAGCCAGTCGTCATAAAGGATGTCGTCGATGCGGTACGCGACGGCAGTCCGTTTGACGAAGCCATGGCGCTCATAGAAACGCACCGCCCGCGGTGCGAGCTGGTAGACGCTGAGGTACAGGCAGGGTCGTTCCAGTTCGATCGCGCGCTGCTGGGCGCGGGTGATCAGTGCCGCCGCTGCGCCGCTGCCGATCCATTCGGGAGCCATGTAGCAGCGTTGCAGTTCGATCGCGCGAGGCTCGCTGACGGCCTCCGGCGCCAGGCCAGGTTCGAGCCCGAGTTGCACGTAGCCGGCGAGTGCACGGGAGTCGTTCTCCGGATTCGCCACCCAGACCTCGATCTGTCCCTCGCGCAGGCGCTCGCGGATCAGTCCGGCGTCGTGCTGCGTGGAAATGTGGCGGGCGAGGCGATCGGGCGGCGCGACATCGCCGTAGGCGGCCAGGAAACTGCGGCTCATCAGACGCGACAATGGTGCGACACGGTCCGCATCGGCGGCCTTGACCGTGAATGGGCTCGACATCGTTCAGGTTGTGCTCGCGTTGGGGCTGCGAGGATGCCATGGTCCGGCGCCCGGCCGCCGACTATGATCCCCCCGCAGACCCACGAGTACGCGTCCTGATGACCGTGATCGCCCGTTCATGCCTCGTCGCGCTGCTGCTCGCCTTCCAGGTGGGCGCGGCGTCGGCGGAGACCTTGATGGAAGCGATCGACCGGGTCGAGCGCGAAACCGGGGGCAAGGTGCTGTCGGCCGACACCATCCGCACCCGCGGCAGCGTCGTTTACCGGATCAAGGTGCTGATGCCGGACGGTCGTGTCCGGATCTTCCAGATCCCAGCCTGAGGAGAAAGCCATGCGAGTCCTGTTGGTCGAAGACGAGGCGCCCTTGCGCGAGACCCTGGCGGCGCGCCTGCAACGCGAAGGTTTTGCGGTCGACACCGCGTGCGACGGCGACGAAGGGGTGTACATGGGCAAGGAAGTGCCCTTCGATGTGGCGATCGTCGACCTCGGTCTGCCCAAGCTCCC
>JANJUH010000197.1 GCA_024710675.1 Lysobacterales bacterium | reverse complement strand
GAGGGGCGGCGCGGCCGGAGCGCGGGTCGCGTCGCGATCCAGAAAACCATCTTCCGCCATACGACTCCGCTGACGATGCCCCCGACCTACCGTCCTGCGCCGCCCTCCCGCGAACCCGCGTTCGACCACCTGCGCGCGCTGGCGATGCTGGCCGGCGTGTTCTTCCACGCCGCGCTGGCCTACAGCCCGCTGCTCAGGCCCTGGTGGCCGACCGCGGCGCCGGCGGGCTCGACGGCGGTCGATGCCATCGTGTGGCTGTTGCACCTGGTGCGGATGCCGCTGTTCTTCCTGATCGCAGGGTATCTGGCCGCCTCCCTGGTCGAGCGGCGCGGCATGGCGGGTTTCGCGCGCCAACGGGTGCGACGGATCCTGCTGCCCTTCCTGGTCGCCTGGCCGCTGGTGCACCTGACGATCAGTGCAGCCACGGTGCATGCCGCGCAGAATCTCGAGCAACCCTCGCCGATGCTGCGCATGCTGCGCGAGTGGCTGGCGCAGCCCGATGCCGTCGCGCCGCTCCCGGGCACCGGCCACTTGTGGTTCCTCTACTACCTGCTGATCCTCGGCGTGCTGCACTGGGCAGGGCGCACCTTGGGCGCTGGCATCTGGATCGAGCAGGCCGCACGCATCGGCCTGCGCCGACTGGCGCTGCTGCTGCCGATCGCGCTGTGGCCGGCCTTCTGGCTGACCGCGGCGCCGCATCCCGCACCCGAAGGGCTTCTGCCGCAGTTCTGGGCACTGGCGCTCTATGGCGGCTTCTACGGTTTCGGCGTGCTGCTGCACGGACGGCTGGAAGAGCTCGCCACACTGCGCTCGTGGCTGCTCCCCGGCACCCTGCTGACGCTCGCCGCCTACGCGCTCTTCTTCCACGAACTCGAGCTCACCGGCGCCCCGCAGCTGCGCGCCGATGCCGCCAGCGCCGCATTGCAGGCCCTCGTCGCCGCCTGGGGTACGCTGGCTTGCCTCGTCGCCGGCCAGCGCGCGCTTGCCCATCCGCGCCGTTGGCTGCGCTACCTCTCCGGCAGCGCCTACTGGACCTATCTCCTGCACCTGCCGGTGCTGTTCCTGATCCAGTACCGTCTGCTCGAAACGAACTGGCCGTGGCCGCTGCAGTTTCTGGTGTCGGTGACAATCACAGTCGTCGCTTGCCTGGGCAGCCACGAGTTGCTGGTACGTCGCACGTGGCTGGCGCGCTGGGTGGGGTGAAGTCGTCCGAGTTCTGCGTTCTGCCTGCCCCACGAGAACCCCGACCGCTCAACCCCGCCACCGCGCCATGATCCCGCGCACCTCCGACTGCACCTGGTAGCGCGCATCCTGGCGATCGGCGCCTGAGGCCAGCAGTCCGTCGTAGCGCGTTTCGCGATGGCGCACGTGGGCTGCAACCGCCAGCATCACGGCGTCTTCCTCGAGGGCCTTGGCGGAGGCCGACCGGCCGATGCGGTCGCTGTACTTGCGGCAGGCGTGCTCGGCGATCTCCTGCTCGCGGCCGGACGGCGCCTTTGGATAGAGCTCGCGCACTCTCTGCGCGAAGCGAGCCACATACTCGCGATCCAGCTCGGCTCGCCTCGCGGCCCCGCGCACGCGCCGCTGCTCGCGCGCCTGCGCGTCCGACAGGCACTCGGCCTCGGCCTTGTCCAGGGCCGCCTCTTCGACCAGCAGGCCCTGGCGCTCGTAGCGTTTTCGCGCGCGGGACCACTTCAGGACCACCGCGGCCAAGGTCGAATGCTTGCGCGCCCGGCGGGTCAGGGCAGCGTCGCCCGAGGACAGGAAAACCAGGTGCCCGAGGTCGGCGCAATCAAGACAAAAGGCGCGGCCGTCGCCGGAGAGCGTGATCCAGGCCTTGGACCCGAGCGCCTCGCGACACTCGTCGCAAGTCGACTCGCGGGTGGAGATGAAGACCTTGAGCTCGGCGGGGCGGGTGGCCTGCATGGTCGTCCTCCTGCGTCCGGACTCGAACCGCAAGACGATGGAGGGCGCTGGCGCAGGGCCCGGTCGCCCCAGGGAAACTGCAGAGAAGTCTCGCAGGATGACGGAAACGGATCCATCACTCAGGCCATGACTTGATGGGCGCCAATTCAACACATACTTCATCTGCTTCGCGGCCTGTCCTTTTGCGACGCGCCGATCGTGCGGGCGGCGATCGCAGCAGGCTGCCGGCAACTGCTCAGCGAGGATCTGCAGCACGGCTTCGCGATTGACGGAATGCAGGTCGTCAATCCCTTCCGCTAGTCCCTGGGCCTGCCCCGGGCTCCTGATGAGGGGTTTGAAAAACCTGTTGCGCGGCCCGATGGCTGCGTTGCGCGGTGCTCGCTCCCTCGCCTATCTACTTGATGTTTCTCGGTCGCTGCGCTCCGTGCGCCTTGCCCTTGGCCCGCTCGCGACGGTTTATCAAACCCCTCTGATGCTCCCGTGGCACCCTTCGGGCCTGGTTTGGAAGTGCTCCGGGCTGTTGTGCACCCCGGACCCGACCGATATGGAGGCGCAAGCCAGGATCGGAACCAGGCCTACGGCCCTTCGAATCCATCGATCAGCGGGGCGTCGTTGACCAGGGTGTATCGCGCTGCCCGACTGCCGAAAAGCGCATGGAACTCACCCGGTGCGTCCGATTGGATCCACCCATTCTCTGACGAGGTGGGAAGAGCGCTGATGGTCACGGGCCCTCGCAGGTCCGCGCGCACCGAGGCGATGCCCAGCCAGGGCGTCATGGCCAGCCATTGCGCGGGCTCACCATCGACGTAGGCTAGGGAGCAGGTCCTTTGACACTGGCTTCCGGGCGCAAGCTTGCGGCTGGCCAGAAAGCCCAGGTTGGCGGGATTGGCGAGCGTCAACGACCCGTCGGACAGCAGCAGGCCGAGCGCGCCACCACCCGGCTTGACATCGACGACATTCAGGGCAGTCGGCAGGGCCAACTGGTGGGCCAAGGCAAGGCTATCGCCCCGATAGGACTCGAGGGCCGCACCCGCGCTTGTCCTCCGGTGCACCACCAGATCCAGAACGCCGTCGTGATCGAGGTCGAGCAGGGCCTTGACCTCGAGCGCCGTGCCCGAAAGCTCACGGCTGGACAGTGTTCTCCCCGTCCGCGCGTCCAGGACCCGCAATCGCCATGTCCCTGCCGCGGAGCCCTCGTCCGCCACGGCGAGCTTTCCGCAGTCTGCTGAACAGTCATCAGATGGCAGGGCCGCCGACCGAGCCGACCACGATTCGCCATCGATGGCCGAACTCCACTGCAGCGAGCCATCCAGGGCATGCAGCCTCAACGCCCCGGGGGCGACGTCGAGCAGCCTCCAACCGTCATCGCCGGGTTTCGTGCGCCCAAGTACCAGAGATCCCAGCGAGCTTCCGGGCCGCTCGATCAGAAAGGTCGATCGGGTCTCGAGCTCGCCAGCGCCCAGCAGAGTGATCCGGAGGGGCGAGGCCCCGTATAGCCCTTCCGCCAAGACCACCGCACGCTCGCTGGCGCTCCCCACGTATCCGAGCAAGCGGCTGAGCAACCACCGTCCATCGAGAAGTTCGAAACCCTCCGGGTTCCTGAGCAGCCAGGTGCTCGGGCCGTCACGGTCGTTCCATACGTAATCTTCATCGCCATCGCCGTCCCAGTCGACCGCATATCCGAGCATTCTCGCGGCACGACCCGTCAGGCCCTGCAAGGGCTGATCGTGCAGGACCCGCCCGGAATAGGGATCGACGACCATTCCGCGCGAACGCGCGACAACCACCAGCGCCCGGGACTCGGCCCCGCCACTCCACTGGATCGTGCCGAGAACCTGCGCATCCTCACCGGCGCTTACCCTGACCGTGGCCTGAGGCCGGTCAGGATCCAGCAGCGCGAGCGTGGCGCCATCGGCTTCGGAAACCCCCAGTTCGTCTCGCCCATCAAGATCCCAATCCCCGACATAGGGCATGTGCGCGGGGCTGTAGAAACCTGGCGGCGTCCAGGCCTCTGCCGCGAAACTCCGACTGTCCGTGAACAGGAGTGTTCCGCCGACCAGCGAACCGATCTCGAGCTGCTCGTCGGCGTCAAACTGGCCCGCCAGGTAGCTGCCTGTCGGAATCGTTCCGAGCTCCAGATAGGCCGGCAAGCTTCCCCCCGGCGCCGCCTGGTAGGGCACCTGTGTCAAGGTGGGGCGAAAGGGCAGGAGCTCCGCAAAGCCATCACCGTCCAGGTCCACGAAGATGGGGCCGGGACGGAAACAGTTCCCTGAGATCTGCAGGGTTCTGGTGTGCGAGACCGGGTCCACGGCCTCGTCGGTACAGCCAAAAAGCCCCTTTCCAGCCAGCCGAATCTTGCGGTCCTGGGGAATCGGCCCACGAACAGAAGCCCGGACAAAGTACAAGGATGAGCCAACCACGCTACCTTGGTCGAGAACTTCGA
>JANJUH010000183.1 GCA_024710675.1 Lysobacterales bacterium | reverse complement strand
GGCCGCGGCGCAGCAGGCGCTCGGGCTGCCGGCGCGGGTCGCGGTGAGCGTCAATCCGGATTTCGCGCTCAAGTCCTCGGGCATGAAGATGGGCCGCGGACCCACGCAGTTTGGTGTCGATGCCGAACAGGTGCCCGAACTGCTCGCCGAAATCGGCTGCGCCGGGCTGGCTTTCGAAGGCTTCCATCTTTTCGCCGGCTCGCAGAACCTCAAGCCCGAATCCATCGTCGAAGCTCAGCAAAAAAGCTTCGCGCTCGCCTGCCGGCTGGCCGAGCACGCTCCCTCTGCGGTCAAGTTCCTCAACCTCGGCGGCGGCTTCGGTATTCCCTACTTCCCGGGCGAACAGCCGCTCAACCTCGGCCCCATCGGCGCCAACCTCACGGAGATTGTCGAGCAGGCGAAGGCCGCGCTGCCGCAAGCCGAGATCGTCATCGAACTCGGCCGCTACTTTGTCGGCGAGGCCGGCCTTTACGTCGCCAAGGTGCTCGACAAGAAAGTCTCGCGCGGACTCACCTACCTGGTCACCGACGGCGGGCTGCACCACCATTTGTCGGCCTCGGGCAACTTCGGCCAGGTCATTCGCAAGAACTACCCCGCGGCGATCGCCAACCGCATGGAGGCCACAACCCTGGAAACCGTCTCGGTGGTCGGCCCGCTATGCACCCCGCTCGACCTGCTCGCCGACCGCATGAGCCTGCCGGCTGCCGCGCCGGGCGACCTGGTAGCGATCTACCAGTCCGGCGCCTACGGTGCCACCGCCAGCCCGCAGCGATTCCTGGGTCATCCCAAGTTGGTCGAAGTGCTCGTCTGATCGGCAGCGGGGCGTGCGGGCAGACCTGCGAGCCGCCAGCGCGCTCTCAAAGCTTGCGCGATCCGGAGCTGGGCGGCATGCGCACCCCGCCCCACTACTCGTCCCCTAAACGGCATGCGCTTCCTCCTCCTGCTCATCCTGGCGCTGATCGCCTACGGTTCGCTCTATCCCTTCGACTTCGTCCCCCGCGCCAACTGCGTGGCGGAAATGGCGAAGCTGTTCGTGCGGCCGGCGATCGGAATGCAGCGCGGCGACATCGTCGGCAATCTGCTGCTCTTCATTCCCTACGGCCTCGTCTCTGTACTTGCCGCACGCGCACACCGCCGGCCGAGCCTGGCCTGCCTGGGCTACGTCGCGGTGGGACTCGTCCTCGCGCTGGGGCTGCAGGTCGCACAGGTCTGGCTACGGAGCCGGACACCCGCGCTCGGCGACGCTGTCGTCAACGCGACAGGCCTGCTGATCGGCCTGGTCCTCGGCGCCCTCGCGCTGCGCCTGCGCCCTTCCTTGGGCGACGCGCGTCAGTCCGCCGCCCTCGTGCCGCTCGCGCTGATGCTCGCGTGGCTGGCCTACCAATGGTATCCGCTCGTCCCCACGCTCGACTTGCAGAACGTCAAGAACGCACTGAAGCCGCTCCTGCTCGCCCCCCGGCTCGACCCGGTACGCATCCTGGTCACTGCGGTCGGCTGGGCGACGTTCTTCACGCTCTGGGGACTGCTCGCCGCGGGACGCAGCTCGGCAATCGTCAAAGGCCTCGCCGGCATGTCGACCCTGTGCGGCAAGGCCTTCATCGTCGGCGCCGGCATCTCGCTCGGCAACGTGATCGGCCTCGGCCTCGCGATCATCGCCCTGCCCTGGCTGCAGCACCCACGCGCACTGCCGGCGCTGAGCGTCGCCATCCTGGCGAGCCTGTTCCTGTCCGGCCTGCAGCCCTTCATGCCAACCACCACCGCGCGCGCCTTCGAATGGATCCCCTTCACCGGCATGCTCGAGGGCAGCATGGCCACCAACCTCGCCAACCTCCTCGAGAAGACCTTCCTCTACGGCGCGGCGATCATGTTCATGCACCGCCACGGCACCCGCCCGCTGCCCGCCGCCATCGCCGTTGCGGTTTGCCTGGCAACGATCGAGGCTGCCCAGGTCTTCCTCCCCGGGCGCACGGCGGAATCCACCGACCCGGTGCTGGCCCTGTTGCTTGGGGTGGTGATCGCGCAACTTTCGCGGCGGAGTTGAGTACGGGGGTCCTTGGCGCAGAGGCGTCGGTTCCCGCAACACCACCATCACACACCCGTAACGCCCACTTCATCCCGCCCGTCTAGCTTCACCCGCACTCGAATCAGCGGGACTCAGGCGGATGAAACTCAGCATTTTCGGCACCGGCTACGTCGGGCTGGTCACCGGGGCGTGCATGGCGGAGGTCGGCCACAGCGTGGTGTGCATCGACGTCGACCGCAGCAAGATCGACAAGCTCAAGGCCGGCGCCATCCCCATCTGGGAACCGGGCCTCGAGCCCATCGTCACCCGCAACGTTGCCGAAGGCCGGCTGCGCTTCACCATCGACGTGGAAGAGGCGGTCAAGCACGCCGACGTGCAGTTCATCGCCGTCGGCACGCCGCCCGACGAGGACGGCTCCGCCGACCTGCAGTACGTGCTCGCCGTGGCCGTAAGCGGTAACCGAGCGGCGTTCTTGCCTACTTCGAGCGCGGGTGGAGATCGGATCGAAGCGGATTGGCTGCGAAGTGTTGCTTCCACAGCCTTGGGGTGAGTTGCGCGACATCGGCGGCAGGGTGCTGGCCGACGCGCTGGAGCACATCGACCAGATAGGCATAGGGGTCGATGTCGTGCAGGCGACAGGTGGCGATCAGGCTCTGCGC
>JANJUH010000154.1 GCA_024710675.1 Lysobacterales bacterium | reverse complement strand
GTCGGGGCCGGCCAGCGTCGCGCGCGCCCATTCCGACTGCCAGTGGAAGCCACCCAGGCGTCCGGCGAACTCGAGGCCCGCGCTGCGCTGCTCGAAATCGCGGCCGCCCACGCTCTCGAAGAGCAGCGCCGACGGCCCCCTGCGGCCGGCATAGGCGGCTCCAATCTCCACGGCCGGCGTGTTCTGCCCACCGTCCTCGTAACTGCCCCACGCGCCGAGATGGACCAGGCGCTGCTCGTCAAGGACCGGCGCCCAGGTGCCGCGCACTGCCGCGCCCCAGCCTTCGTTGCGCCGCGTGTTGTCCTCGCGCAACGAGAAGACCGACAGCCCGAGCGAGCCGGCGGGCAGGGGGCGCAGCCAGCCGATGCCCTGTTGCCACTGGCGATCGGCAAAGAGCCCCGAGGCCGTCGTGAATCCGCGTTCCATGACGCTGATGTCGTTGGAGCTGGTCAGCTCCTCCAGCGAGCGGAAGGGCTTGAACTGGCCGAGGGTGAGCGTGCCACCTGCGAGCTCGCGTTCGACGTAGACATCGCGCAGATCGACATTGCCGCCGGCCAGTTCGACCTGGACGCGGTAGTTCCAGCCGGCGGCGGCGCCGTCGACGTTGACCCGTGCGCGGCGGAACTCGGTGCCGCCGGTGGCTTCGCGCTGGCCGCTGTCGTGGGCGTAGAGGTCATAGTGCAGGCGGCCGCCGATCGAAAAGCTGCGCTCGCCGTCGGCGGACTCGACATCGAGGCCGGGGCCGGCTTCGACGGTCGCCGTCTCCACCGGCGCCGATGCTGCCGCTGGTGCTTGTGCCCGTGTTTCCAGTTGTTCGAGACGGGCCTGCAGCCGCGCCAGCTCGCCGCGCAATGCGGCCATCTCGGCGGCCATCGCGGGGTCGGTGGTGGCGGCCATGACCAGGCAGGGGGAGGCCATCGAGCCCGTGGCCAGGGCAATGGCCACGGGCAAGGGGCGGAATCTGGACAAAGCGATGCTCTGAGCCACGGGAAAGCTCCTCGGGAATCAACGGGAAAGGGGAAGGGCCGGGTCAGTCCGGGGGCGCGTTGGCCTTGGGCGGTTCCAGGCGATAGCCCAGCCCACGCACGGTGGTGATCCTAGAGGGCTGGTCGGCCTCGTCGATCTTGCTACGCAAGCGGCGGATGTAGACATCGACCACGTTGGTCAGCGGGTCCGAATCGATGCCCCAGACGTTGGAGAGGATGCGTTCGCGACTGAACAGCCGCCCCGGTGCGCTCATCAACAGTTCCAGTAGCGCCAGTTCCTTCGCAGTCAGCGGCAGCGCTTCGCCGTTGCGGCGGACCTCCATGCGCTTGCGGTCGAAGAGCAGGTCACCCACCGCCAGTTCCGAAACCGGTTCGACCCATTGCGGCGGCCGTCGCAGCAGGGCCTCGATTCGCGCCAGCAGTTCGTCGAAGGCGAAGGGCTTGGTCAGGTAGTCGTCGGCGCCGCAGCGCAGCCCTGCCACGCGCTCCTGCACGCTGCCCATCGCCGTCAGCATCAGCACCGGCAGCGGCAGGCACTCGGCGCGGACCTGCTGGCACAGCTCCATGCCGGATTGCCCGGGCAACATCACATCGAACAACGCAAGGTCGAAGCCGCCGTGCCGGAGCAGCGGCAAGGCCTCCTCGGCGCTGCCCACTGCGGTCGGGGCGTATCCTTCTGCGCGCAAGCCACGCAACAGGAAATCGGCGACCCGGGAGTCGTCCTCGACGATCAGCAGCGCGCGCGTCATGCCGGGGCCTCGCTCATGCTCATCGGCAAGGCGATGCTGACGCGCAGCCCGCCTGCCGTGAGGTTCTGCAGCTCGATGTTGCCGCCCATGGCCTCAACGATCCGCAGCGCGATCGGCAGCCCGAGCCCCTGGCCTTGCGGCGCCAGCTCCTGCCCGGCCTTGCCGCGGAAATGGGGATCGAAGGCGTGTTCGAGTTCCGCGGGCGACATGCCCGGTCCCTGGTCATCGACGTGCACCAGCCAATGCTCCGCTTCGGTGTCCGTTTCCACCGTCACCGCGCCGCCAGCCGGCGTGTAGCGCAGGGCATTGTCGAGCACGATGACCAGTGCCTGCTGCAGACGGTCGCGGTCGACATCGACCAGGCACTCGCGACCGCCTGCTGCCATCTCGAACTGGAGGCGCAGCGCGCGATGTGCGGCCACCGCCTGCATCTGTTCGACGGCAGCGCCGATGATGGTCTCCAGCGATTCGCGACGAATCGTCAGTGCGTATTCCAGCGAGCCGCCCCGCGCGGCATTCAGCAGGTCCTGCACCCGCCCGCCGAGTTCGCCGGTGGCCTCGATGATGCGGGTCAGCGCATCGCTCTGCGCGTTCGGATCGCCGCGGCTGCGCAGGGCTACCTCGGCTTCGCCGCGGATCACCGTCACCGGCGTGCGCAACTCGTGGCTCAGCTCGGCGAAGAATTGGCGCCGGCGCGCCTCGATGCCGAGCAGCGTCTCGTAGGCATGGCTCAGCGAGCGGGTGCGTTCGGCCACCAGGTCGTCCAGTTGTCTCTGCAATTGCTGGCTGCGGGCCTGTGCCTCGGCGAGGCGCGCTGCCATCGAATCGAGCAGGGCGCCGATCCGGGCGAACTCGTTGCGCCCGGTCAGGCCACTGCGGGCGGAAAAATCGCCGGCAGCCAGCGCCGTACTGAGGCGGGCCAGCTCGGCGAAGGGGTGGTCGAGCGAACGCACGAAATAGATCACCGACAGGACAGCGAGCGCGATGACACCGAAGGCCAGCAGCAGCTCGATCTGGCGGATGCCCGCGAGCGCCTCCGAAAGGTCGGCCGAAGCCGCGAGACTGGCTGCCTCGTGGCGCTCGACCGCCTCGCGCAGCAACTCGCGCATGTCGCGACCGGACAGCTCGTCGAAGGCCAGCAGCACGGTTCGCCACTCCTCGGCCGGCGGCAGGCGGTCGCCCGGTCGCTCGGCGTCCGCGGTGGCGCGACCCAGCGCCGCGATATTGAGCGCGACGGTCTCGACTTCCTGCCGTTCCATGCCCCTGACGGATTCCGGTGCCCGCGCGGCCAGCTCCCGCAGCGCCTCGATGCTCGCCCACATGGCGGCCATCAACCTTTCACGCACCTCCGGCGCCGGGTCGTCGGCCAGCATCAACTGCGCGTACCACACCTTCAGGCGCTGCTTGTTGCCGGAGATCTCCAGGTACTCGGCCAGCATGCGCGTGGCATCGACGCTGCGTTCGGCCTGGTGGGCGGCGGTTGACGCTGCCCACCAGGCGAATGCGGACTGCGCCAGGGCCAGGACGGCCAGGGCCGAGAAGACAATCGCGAGCCGGGTGCGGATCATGGGTGCGCAATGGCCTCGATCCGCAGCCGGCAGCGACTTACGGATTGCTGTAGGGCAGCGAGCTGTGGTGGACGACGATGCGCAGCTTGCCATCGTCGCTCTTCTTGAAGGTCCAGGTCTTGTCGACGGTGGTCAGCTTGCCATCCTTGCCGGTGATGATCACATTGCCCATCGTGGTGGCGACATCGCCGTTGATCAGGATGGCGGCATTCTCGGCGCGGCAGGCGGTCCAGCCCTTCAGCGCGAAGCCCGAATCGTTCTTGAAGTTGGCATCGCCGCCGACGAAATAGGCCAGCGCGCCGTCACGCGTCGTGCGGAAGGTCTGCGGCGCCACGGTCAGCGTGGGCTTGAAGGCCACCGGACCCAGGTTGTAGCCGTAGGCGGCATCGATCACTTCCCCGGCCAGCTTCTTGGCCGCGGCCTGACCCTGCTCCTCACCGGTCTTGCTGATCGCGACCAGCGCGTCGCACCAGGCGGTCTGCGCGGCCAGCACTTCGGCTTCGCTGATGTTGGCGTTGTAGACGGGGGTATTGGCGGACGCGCTGGCGGCCAGCGTGGCGGCGATCAGGACGAAAGCAGGACGGTACATGGTGGGCCTCTGTCGGTGATCGGGGCGACGTGCCCCGGGCAGCGAGCATTCGACCGTGGCACCGATGATGCCGGTGTCCGCAGGCCATGAACTCACCCGACATCGGGCATTACAGGACGATGAAAGGCCGCGCTGACGTGCGTCGCAAAGGGCCGCCGCGACGGTGCTTGGCAGGAGACAGCGGGTGGCCGCGAGGGACTGCCGGAGCCAGCGCCTCGCCGGGGACGGGGCAGGCCGCGAACGGCCTGCCCCGCAAAGGGCTCAGTCCTCGAATCCGTCGTCGAACAGCTCGTCCTGCACGCCAAAGTAAAGGTTCCAGCCCCCGTTGTTGGTGCCGGGGCTGACATCGAGTCCAGGCTGGCCCACCGCGAGATCGCTGGCTCCCTGGCCGTTGTCGTTGTTGAATCGGCCGGTGGCGACGCTGGTGCCGAACAGGGCGTCGGTCTGGTTTCCCTCGATTTCGACCGACGGACTCGACAGCCATCCGCCACTGCGCGGGGAGTAGTAGATCTTCACCTTGCCGGATTGCTGTCCCATGCGGTTGGTCGCCTTCGGGGCACCGACCACCACTTCGTCGCGGTCGTCTGAACTGAGGTCTTTCAGGGCGGCCACACTGCGGCCAAAATCCTCCTGAGGCTGGCTGCCGAAGAAGGTGAGATCGACATCAGTGTCAAAGGCGCCCGGGCGGCCGAACCAGACTTGTACCGCGCCCGCGCCGTTGCCGCCGGCCGAGTGGAGCGGGGCGCCCGAGATCACGTCGTCGGAGTTATCGCCGTTGACGTCGCCGATGGCGACCGAGGCGCCCCCGTTGGCGCCAGCGCGGCCCGAGCGCAGGATGGCATCCGGGGTGGTATCGATGGCGCCGTTGCTGCCGTAGAAGACGATGGCCGCGCCCTCGTCGATGAAGTTGCTGCCCGACTCATAGCCGGCGGCGCCGACAACCACATCGTCGATGCCGTCCGTGTTGAAGTCGCCGCGTCCGGCCACCGAGGTGCCGACGTTCACGGAGGTGTCGGCGATGGTCAGGATGGCGTCGGCGGTGGTGTTGAAGCTGGTCCCGCCGAGGTAGAGGAAGGCGCCGCCCTGGTCTGGGCGTCCACCCGGGTTGTAGCGGGTGACGCCCACGAGGAGGTCGTCGAAGCCATCGTTGTTGAAGTCGCCTGCGCCAGTCACCGAAGCGCCCATGTTGGCGTTTGCTGCCGGCCCCAGGATCGTCGCGTCCGCGACCGGATCGAGCGGGCCCATGCTCCCGAAGTAAACAAAGGCGGCACCGGAATTGGTGCCAGCGGTTCCGTCGTAACCGGGTGCCCCGATGACGATGTCGCCCCAGCCATCGCCGTTGAGGTCGCCCGCACCACCGACCGCCGCGCCGAAGAATGCACTGCCCTGGGGGACGGTCAGAAAGGTGGAGTTGGTGAAGCTCGGGCCAAAGTAGAAGAAGGCCGCTCCGTTGTCGGTGAAGCCGTCGTCCCAGCGGAAGGCGCCGACCACCAGGTCATCCACACCGTCGTTATTGATGTCACCGGCATTGGCAATGCGGATGCCGAGCTCGGAACCGCTCTGCGCACTGGTGCGGACGATGTCGGCGGGTCGTTGCAGCAAGGGGTCGACCGTCAGCGGATAGTGCGCGCCGCGGTCATCGACGCGGATCACCACCTGCCGTGGCGCCTCGACCTGCATGCTGGCGGGGAGCGTGCGTCCGCTGGCATCCCAGACCTTCAGGTGCCGGTAGTACAGGACGTCCTCGCCGTGCTCGAAGGCGATGGTATCGGCATCGAGCTGACGCGCCAGGCGGTCGCTCCCGAGGTGGAACTCGAGCGGCCCCTCGCCAGCCGGCGGCACGGCCAGGTCGAAGCCGTGCTCGAGGCCATCGGGGCGGTTGACGTACCACTCGGTGAGCGTGCCGCTGCGCCGTTCGACTCGCACGCCGGTGGTCAGCAGCGTGCCGTCACCGGCTTTCTGCAGCTGGCCGGTCCGTCCCCATGCCGAGAGCTCGAGGGTGAGGAGCGGACGTGCCTCGGAGGTGCGCTCCACCAGTTCAATGCCGCTCGCGCGGAACCAGGTGCGGAAGCCCTGGGCGCGATTGGGGGCCTGCAGCCCGTCCACTGTTTCCTTGGCGTGGTACTCGCGGGCGGCGATGGAAGCGATCAACTGATCCGGATCCGGGGCTACCGCCGCAGCAGCGAGTCCCGGCAGGAGACCGAGGCACCACAGGCAGAGCGCGCCCCGGTGCAACAGGGATAAGTAGGTCATGGTGGATCTCGACTAGGGTGGGAGGTGTCGTGCAAAGACGACCTCCGCAGTGTCCGGTCGTCGCATCACCCTGTCGTCCCATGGATGGGAGATGCACGCACCGCTCCCGCTGGGCGCGATGCGCTGGCCTGCGCTCAGGCGCCGCCGGCAGTCCTCTCCGGGATGCCGGAGGACAGCGGCAGCTGCAGGCGAACCTCGGTGCCGGCCGGCGTCGACTCGATGTCGATCCGGGCGCCGATGTCGGCGGCACGCGCCCGCATGCTGGCGAGACCACGACCGGCCTGGACCTCCTTGGCAAAACCGCTGCCATCGTCGGTGACCGCGAGCAGCACGCCCTCGTCATTCCCCCACGCCGCGACCGTGAGGTGGCTCGGACGGCCGTGTCGGCAGGCGTTGCTGACCGCTTCCTGCAGGATACGCAACAGGTGCAGGCTGACCCGGGTGCCCAGCACCGGGTCGCGATCGCCGAGCACCGCCTCGAAGCCAAGCTCGATGCCGGCACCCTGCAAGTGCTCGCGCAGTCGCCGCTCGAAACCCATCAGCACCTCGGACAGCGTGGCTTCCGGCGCATCGAGGGCATCGACCATCAGGCGCAGGTCGGCGAGGCTGGCCGAGACCTGCTCCTCGACGCGAGCAAGCGTGGGCTGGCCGTGGCGCAGCTGCATCTGCAGTCCGAGCAGGTTGCCGCCGACACCGTCGTGCATGTCGCGGACGATGCGCTGGCGCTCCTCGAGCGCGGCGTGTCGGACCAGCAACTGCTTTTCACGGTCATGGACCTGCGCCAGCTCCGCTTCCCGTGCGGCCAGACGCTCGGCGAGCACCGCGTTCGCGTTCGACACCACCCGTCGCGCCAGCGTGGCCTCGCGCGCCAGCGCGGTGACCATGCCGAGGCCGAGCAGCAGCCCGCTCAACGGGGCGGCGTAGAAGGTCAGGGGGATGGACGCCATCCACGGCACGTGGAGCTTCAGCGTGGCATCGGCGCTGTCCACCAGGAGCGCGGTCAGGCATACCATCAACATGCTGCGTTCCAGCCAGTGGCGGCCGCCCTCACGACCCACCGCAAGCGCCAGCATCAGCATGCCGCCCAGGCAGAACACGGCGGTCACGACGAGGCTCAGCATCGGGAAGCTGCCCAGCCAGCGGCGCGGGTCGTCCAGGCCAGCGACCGCGACCAGGGTGGCCAGGACCATGCCGGCTTGCACGCTGGCCCAGATCCACGGCAGCGCCCGGAGCAGCGCAGGCGGCGCCCGGGTCTGGTGGGCGATGTACCAGGCCGCGGCGATGGCCAGCGCGTTGGCCAGCGAGTAGTAGGCCAGGATGGTGGCCTCGCGGGACATCACGAAAGGCGGCGAGAAGGCCACCGCATAACTGCCGACTGCCCAGACCAGCAGCAGGAGCACCAGCGCCCGCACCCGCGCACGGTCCTCGACGGGCCAGTTCACCGCCAGGCACAGGAGCGCCGTGAACAACAGGATGCCGACCGCGACCAGCGGCAGGTCGACATTGAACAGCTTGCCGTAGCCGTAGGCACGCGCGACGGTCTCCGCGGGGCCGATCTGGAACTCGGGAAACACATGCGCATAGCCCTCGCTGTCGACGAGCACGGTGACGAGGTTGCGGCCCGTGCGCAGTCCGCTGGCGGGCAGCATGTAGAACACCGGCTCCCAGCCGGCGCCGCCGCTGAAGCTGTCCAGCGGCACATTGGGTTTCACCACCTCCTCGTTGAGGCGGATCTCCTGGATCGAGCGGCGGGCGCCCAGGTACAGCGCCAGATCCTCCGTGGGGGACTCGACCTCGAAGGGAATCTCGAAGCGCACCTTGGACGGCGCCCCATCCAGCCTCGCCTTGTAGTTCGGGTCGGGCTCATAAGCTGCGCGCAGCCGTGGCGCGTCGGGAGCCGCCTGGCCATCGGCATCCAGCGCCACGTATTCGATGTACGGGCGTGCCTGCATCGTCGACGGCCGTGCTGCCGTCTCGGCGGCACCGATCGCCAGCCAGAACGCCAATTGCGCGGCCAGTAGCGCCGAGCACGCCCACAGGACGGCGCCGAGCGGATGGCCTGATGGACGCAGCTGCGCTCTCATCGGCCGCGCAGCGTGATCAGGCCTTCCTGCACGGCGTTGAACACCGCCTCGGAACGCGAGCTCGCCGCCAGCTTCGGGTAGAGGTTCTTGACGTGGTGGGCCACGGTGCCGCGGGTGATCCCCAGCTTGTCGGCCGCCTCACGGTAGGACAAGCCCCGCGCGAGCGCTTCCAGCACTTCCAGTTCGCGGGCGGTGAGCGCCATCAGGCGATCGGCGCGATTCGGAGTCGGGGTGCCGGGCTTCACGCCCTCATCGGCGCTGCGCAGTCGGCGCAGCAGGTAGCCGGCCACCGCCGGCGAGATCGGCGATTGCCCGGCCGCGGCGTCGCGCACCGCGTCCAGCAGCACCTCGGTGGAGGCGGTCTTCAGCACGTAGCCGTCGACACCGGCAGCGATTGCCTCGACGACGCTGGTCTCGTCGCCGAAGACGGTGAAGGCCACGATGGCCGGGGCCGGTGCCTGCTCGCGCAGCGCGGGGACCAGGCTGGTGCCGCGACCATCGGGCAGGCCGAGGTCGAGCAGCACCACGTCGACCGGGGTCGTGACGCGAAATCGCGCCTGCTGCACGCTGTTGGCGGTCCAGACCACCGTCACGTCGTCGGCGGCCCGCAGGCAGCCCGTGACCGCATCGAGCACGGCCGGCTGGTCCTCGACGATGGCGACGCGCAGGGTCATGGCGCCGGCATCAGCCCGGGAGCGGAGCGAGGAGTGCTGGCGCTGGCAACCACCGCATGCATGCCCTGCCTCGACGTACTGTGGACCCGGCGGTGATACGGCCCTGCCGGCCGCACCGCATCCCCCGGATATGGGATGTGTGACCCCGGCCCGAGCATCGCACGCCGGGGCGGACGGGCCAACCGGCGTGCGGGTCCGCCCGCCCGCGCGGCTGTTCAGGCACCACTACTCAGGCCAATGGACGGCCGCTCGTTGCGCCGGTCACGCGATCGTGGACGTCGATGATCGAACTGCTCCGCGAGATGCCCAGCGCCTCGACGAAGCGGCATGTGGCGTGGTGGGTGCTGGCCGCCTCGTAGCCCGGTAGCCAGTTCGCGAAGGCCGCCTGCTGTGCCTCATCGCGCGGCCACTGGACGCGGTGGGCGCGCAGCTTCATGCGGTAGGGTTTGGGCGTGAGTCGCGCACGCCAGCAGGCTTGCTTGCGGCACAGCGCGGTGTACATCCAGTCGGCATTGAAGCTGTGCAGGAAAGCACTGGCTGCCGGGCTGGCGGGATCGAGCGGCAGGCCCCGGACCAGCACGCGGATGCCCTTGTGCGTTTCGTAGATGCGTAGTCCGAGCCCGTGGCAGTCCGGCTTGCGGGCACGCTGGCGGACCTGCTCGATGATGCGTCGCTTGCGCTCTTTCAGGTCCGGCCGACGCAGGAAGGCCTGCCAGAAGCGGTAGCGCGGTTCGTCGATGTCGATGAACACATGGTCGGTGGAGTTCAGCACCAGCGCGCCGTAGCGGGTGCGCGTCACGGCATTGGCGTGGTCGAGTCGCTCGATCAGCTCCTCACGGATGTCGGCTTCGTAGGACTCCGGGCAGGGACTTCCCTTCACGCGCCGGCGCACGGCATCCAGGCGCTGCTCCGCATCACGCCGGGCCGCATCCAGCGAAGTGTCCGAGCCGCCCCAGCAGCTGACCTCGACCGGGCCGTCCGGCAAGGACAGGCGCGCGGAATGACGGATCCAGTGGCGGAAGATGCGCATGGAAGTCTCCCTCGGCTTTGGCGGCGCCAGTATCGGCCCGAAAAGGGAGCAAGCACTCATCCTGTCGCCGAGTCGGGTCCGGCACAGGACGCTGCGGGCATGAGGTCTTCGCCGGCGGGAGGAGCCGTGCCCAGGGTGTCTTCGGTCACCCCCACGAGGTGACCTTCCTCACCTTGGGCGATCCTCCGGCCGCACGTAGGCTGTGACCACCGTCCGATGGAGTTGCCCCATGGCTGCAGCCGGCCAAAGACCTTGGTGGATCTACCTGCTTGCCCTCGCGATCCTTGCCTATTGTCTCGCGCTCGGATGGCTTGGCTTCGACCCCCATGTCTCGCAGGACAGCATCCGCGAGGGCATCCGCAGTGCGCCCCGCGGCGTCGTGCAGATTGCAGTCCAGTACGTCCTGCCGGCTCTGCTGCTGGGATTCCTGGTCAACGAGGGCGTGGCGGCACTCAGGTCGCGGCTGCGATGAGGTCCGCGGCAACCCCGCCGGTGCGGTTCGCTGCGCTCACCGGCACCCTGCGCAGGCTCCGTGGGTTGATTCAGGGCGTCGTGCCGCCGGCGGCAGACGGGACCGCTAGCGGCGCCCGGTTCGCGAACACGTCCCCCACCCAGTTCGCCCGCGGCGGGTCGAGGTTGCTCAGGGCGACGACAACGTAGCCGGTGTCGGGATAGACGCGCAGGTAAGCGCTCATGCCGGGGGCGCCGCCGTCGTGGCCGTACCAGCGCGGACCGTCGCCGCGGTTGACCATCATCCCGAGGCCGTACCAGCCGTCTTTGGTGCTCGCGGTGCTGGCTTTGGCGAGGGTCTCGGCCTTCAGCAGGCGCCCAGCGCGCAGCGCCTCGCCGAGGGCGTGGAGATCACGGGCGGTGCTGTAGCCGCCGCCGGCGGCCATGCCGCGGTAGGGGAGAAGTTCGGTGTTGGGTGTCCAGGCGTGGTTCTTGCGCCGGTAGCCGGGGGCGCGTCCGTCGACCGGGCTGGATTCGGGTTCGGCGCCGGCGCGGGTCATGCCGGCAGGCTCCAGCACCTCGCGGCGGATCAGGGCGTAGTAGTCCTGCCCGCTGGCTTTCTCCAGCATCGCGGCCACCAGCAGGTAACCGTAGTTGGCGTAGCGGAACTCGCTGCCGGGCCTGAATTCGGGTTCGCGCTCGCCGTACAGGCGCAGGTAGTCGGCGGTGCTCATCAATTCGAGACGATGCATGTCGAATTCGGGCCCGAAGATGTCGCCGGCGCCGGCGCGGTGTGCCAGCAAATCGCGCAGCGTGGCCGCATGCAGGTCTTCCTGCGGGTAGTCCGGACGCAACTCGCCGAGCGTGGTTTCGAGTTTCA
>JANJUH010000109.1 GCA_024710675.1 Lysobacterales bacterium | reverse complement strand
GACCAGGGTGCCGATCAGGGCCAGCGCCGACCAGGCGGCGAAATCCAGGCGCCTCAGTGCCGCCCACGCGCGCGGCGCCAGGGCCAGTAGCAGGAGGGTCGAGAACAGCAGTTTCGCCCACCCGGGGAAAAGGTAAGGGGCGAGCGCCAGGTGCAGGCGCAAGACACGATCGGGCAGGCTGGTCCACCAACCGCCGAGGCTGCCCAGGCCATGGTGGAACTCGGAAACGTAGGTGGTCGAGGCCTGCTGCCCGCTGAGCCACTGGAAGGCCTGCCAGGCCAGCGTCGGCAGCGCGGCGAGCAGGCCGGCGAGCAGGGCGCGACGCCAGTCGCGCTGGCTGTGCCAGACGTGCAGCATCAGCACCGGGATCAGCACGACGCCCATCTTGCGGACCAGGCAGGCCAGGCCCAGCAGCAGGCCCATCCATAGCCAGCGCCGCGTCAAATGGTCGGCCACCGCGATCCAGCACAGGCCGAGCAGCATCGCCATGAACAGGGGTTCGGAAGTCAGCTCCAGGGCCCAGGGATGAATGGCCCCCGTGCCCGCCACATACAGCACCCCGAGCAGCGCCGGCAGGGCCCGCCCGGCCATCTGGCGGAAGTAACCGAATCCGACGAGCAGCAGCGCGAGCACCGCGAGCATCTGGGCGAGGTTCGCCAGCACCATGCCCTGGGCCGTGCGGTCGGCGCCGAACAAGGACAGGTAGAGCGCATAGCCGGGCGGAAAGCGACCGACCGCGAGCAACATCGCACCCGTCTCGCTGCCCGGTGCGGTGACCCCGTGGGTGAGCGCGTCGGCCGACAGCAGGTAGAAGAGCGCGTCGGTGAAATACCCCACCATGGTCCAGGGGTAACCGACACGGGCAAAGGCGAGGAACCAGAGGCACAGGCCCGTGATCGCGAGCAGCGTCAGCGCGAGGCGAAGCTTGGGCGACGACCACCATTGCAGACCCTGATCCATGCCCCAGCTCGCGTCCCCGACGCGAACCGAGCATAGGGGAAGTCCGATCGGCCCGGCCGGCCCCGTATCATTCGCCCCCTCGCCGCTGGAGCGCGCCACCATGTCCACGCCCACCCGCCACGATCCCACCCGCGTGATCCGCGCCCCGCGCGGCCGTGAGCTGTCCTGCCGCTCCTGGCTGACCGAAGCGGCGCTGCGCATGCTGATGAACAACCTCGATCCCGAAGTCGCCGAGAACCCGGCCGAACTGGTGGTCTATGGCGGCATCGGCCGCGCCGCGCGCAACTGGGAGTGTTTCGACGCGATCGTCGCGGCGCTCAAGGAGCTGGGCGAGGACGAGACGCTGCTGATCCAGTCCGGCAAGCCGGTCGGCGTGCTGCGCACGCATCCCGACGCGCCGCGCGTGCTGCTGGCGAACTCGAACCTGGTGCCGCGCTGGGCGACCTGGGAGCACTTCCACGAGCTCGACCGCAAGGGCCTGATGATGTACGGGCAGATGACCGCGGGCTCATGGATCTACATCGGCTCGCAGGGCATCGTGCAGGGCACTTACGAGACTTTTGCCGAAATGGGTCGCCAACACTACGGTGGGAATCTCGCCGGGCGCTGGATCCTGACCGCGGGCCTCGGGGGCATGGGCGGCGCGCAACCGCTGGCGGCGGCGATGGCGGGTGCCGCCTCGCTCAACATCGAGTGCCAGCAGAGCCGCATCGACATGCGCCTGCGCACCCGCTACCTCGACGAGCAGGCAACGGACCTCGACGATGCGCTCGCGCGCATCGCCCGCCACACCGCCGAGGGCCGCGCCGTCAGTGTCGGATTGCTCGGCAATGCCGCCGAGATCCTGCCCGAGCTGGTGCGGCGGGGCGTCAAGCCCGATGCCGTGACCGACCAGACCAGCGCGCACGACCCGGTCAACGGCTACCTGCCGCGCGGCTGGACGGTGGAGGAGTGGTTCCAGCGCCGCAAGGCCGATCCCGAGGGCACCGCGCGCGCGGCGAAGGCCTCGATGCGCGACCACGTCGAGGCGATGCTCGCTTTGCACGACAGGGGCGTGCCGACCTTCGACTACGGCAACAACATCCGCCAGGTGGCGCGCGACGAGGGCCTGGGGCGCGCCTTCGCCTTCCCCGGCTTCGTGCCGGCCTATGTGCGCCCGCTGTTCTGCCGTGGCATCGGCCCCTTCCGCTGGGCCGCGCTGTCGGGCGATCCGGCCGACATCGCGAAGACCGACGCCAAGGTCCGCGAGCTGATCCCGGACGATGCCCACCTGCACCGCTGGCTCGACATGGCATCGCAGCGCATCGCCTTCCAGGGCCTGCCGGCGCGGATCTGCTGGGTCGGACTCGGTCAGCGCCACCGCCTCGCGCTGGCCTTCAACCAGATGGTGCGCACGGGCGAGCTGTCGGCGCCGGTCGTCATCGGCCGCGACCATCTGGACTCGGGCTCGGTCGCGAGCCCCAACCGCGAGACCGAGGCGATGCTCGATGGCTCCGATGCCGTCTCCGACTGGCCGCTGCTGAACGCGATGGGCGCGGTCGCCGGCGGGGCGACCTGGGTCTCGCTGCACCACGGCGGCGGCGTCGGCATGGGTTACTCGCAGCACTCGGGTGTGGTCATCGTCTGCGACGGCAGCGAGGCCGCCGACCGCCGGCTCGAACGCGTGCTGTGGAACGACCCGGCGATGGGTGTGTATCGCCACCACGACGCCGGCTACGCGATCGCCAGCGAGTGCGCGCGCGAGCAGGGGTTGAAGTTGCCGATGGGGTGAGATGCCGGCCGCCGGCGCCCGCGGCGCCGCTCGACCCTC
>JANJUH010000095.1 GCA_024710675.1 Lysobacterales bacterium | reverse complement strand
GCCGGCGTGCCGAACTGCCGCGCCTGGGATCCGGCCTACGCCTACGAGATCGCGGTGATCGTCGAGGAGGGCATCCGCGAGATGCTCGTCGAACAACGCGACGTCTTCCATTACCTCACGGTCGGCAACGAGAACTACGCGCAGCCCTCGATGCCCGAGGGTGCGCGCGAAGGGATCCTGCGAGGAATGCACCGGGTGGCGGGACCCGGGACCCGGGACCCGGGACCCGGTGGGCTGGCGGTGCGCTTGCTGGGATCAGGCGCGATCCTGACCCAGGCGCTGGCGGCGGCCGAGTTGCTTGCCGGATGCGGGATCGCGGCCGAGGTCTTCAGCGTCACCAGCTGGACCGAGCTGCAGCGCGAGGGCATCGAATGCGAGCGCGCCGGGCGGCTGTCTTTCGAGGCCGCGGGCACGCCCTGGATCACGCAGCAGCTGGCGGGCTCGGCGGCCCCGGTGATCGCCGCCAGCGACTACCTGCGCGCGCTGCCCGAACTGGTGCGCGCCTTCGTGCCGGCGCGCTATGTGACCCTCGGCACCGATGGCTTCGGCCGCAGCGACACGCGCGCGGCGCTGCGCGACTTTTTCGAGGTCGACGCGAAGGCGATCGCCGCCGCTGCCCTCAGGGCACTGCTCGACGAGGGCACGCTGGATGCGAAGACCGCACGCCGCCACGCCAAGGCGATCGGCTGGTCCGAGCGCGAGTCCGCGCCGCCCTGGCAGCGCTGATCCGATGTGGGTCGGGATTCGTCCCGACGCTCTCTTGCCCGACCCCCGAAAGCGTCCGGATGAATCCGGACCCACTTCGGCACGCAACCACACTTCGGGCTGGCGCCAAGGTAGCCCGCGTTGACCGCCGAAAGGCGGGTTACGCGGATGCTTGCCGCAAGCCCACGAGCTCGGCCCGAGCCGATATGTGGGTCGGGATTCATCCCGACGCTTTTCCGCCCGGCACCCAACAGCGTCCGGATCAATCCGGACCCACCTCCGGAAGCGATGGGACTCCGAACTCGCGCCATGCCTCACCGGGAGCTCAGAGCTTCACCACCAGCATCACCGCCACCAGCAGCAGCCAGATCGCAAAGCCCTTCTTCAGCCGCGCCACCGGCCAGCGGTGGGCGAGCATCGCCCCGATCGGCGCGGTCAGCACCGACAGCGAGCCGATCGCCAGCGCCAACTTGAAATCCACCAGGCCCACCGACCACGCGCTCATGCCGGGTACCGATGGCGCGTAGAGGTAGCCCACGGTGCCGGCGATCGCGATGGGCAATCCGGCGGCCGCGGACGTGGCAATCGCCCGCCGCAAATCGACGCCCGCTCGATGCAGGAAGGGCACGGTCAGCGAGCCGCCGCCAATGCCAACGGCCGCCGAGACCGCGCCGATGCCGAGCCCGGCGGGCAACAAGGCCTGGGCGGTCACGCGCGCGGGCTGCGCGGGCTGTATTCGCGCCGGCCGCAGGATCTGCCAGGCGGCATAGGCGCAGAAGCCGGCCACGAAGAGGGTCAGCGGTGTCCGCGGCACGTGGGCGATGAGCAAGGCACCGCCGCCGCTGCCGGCGAGCAGGCCTGGCGCCAGCCAGCCCAGCGTACGCAGATCGACAGCGCCGCGCCGGAAATGCGCCCAGGCGCTGGCCAGCGCCGTCACGCAGATCGCTGCCAATGAGGTCGCCACGGCGATGTGCAGCACATCGGCAGCAGGCAAGCCCTTGCTCGGCAACCAGAAGGTCAATGCCGGAACAACCACGAGCCCGCCGCCCACACCGAACAGGCCGGCCAACAGGCCGGCGCGCGCGCCGATCGCCATCAAGGTCAGGGTCTCGATCATTGCAGGTGTTCAGGCTCTGTCTCAGGAATGTCCGGCAAGCGCCCGTAGAATCGAAATATTCGGTAACGAGCACTCGCCATGCGCGGCGTCATCGCCCTAGTCCTGCTGTTTGCCATGACTGCCACGGTCGCCGCGGAGCGCGAGCAGGAGCGCAGTCGCTTCCAGGCCGCGTGGCGCGTCGTCCAGACCGGCGCCAATCCGGCCGATGCCGCGCGCGGCCTCGAAGACTATCCGCTTTATCCCTACCTGGCTTACGAGCGCCTGCGTCGCCAGGGTGACAAGGCCAATGACCGTGAGGTCGCTGCCTTCCTCACCGACTGGGGCGATACGCTTCCGGGCGATCGACTGCGCACGAGCACATTGACGCGCTACGGTCGCGCTGGCCGCCACGAGGACTTCCTCGCGCTGTACGTCGAGGGGCAAGGTGGGCTCGATCTGCGCTGTTACGCCTTTGCCGCCCGGCAGGCCCGCAAGTTGGAGTTCGATGCACTCGCCGAGGCGGTGGCCGTCTTCGATGCACTCGATGGTGATCGCCCGGCATGCGCGGCCGCGTTGGGCTTCCTGCGTGGCAAAGGCCACCTGACCGAGGCACGCGTCGGCACACGGATCGATGCGGCACTGGCCGCGGGCCATGTGGCGCTGGCACAAAAGCTCCTTGCCGAACTTCCGGCCTCGCGGCGCCCGGCCAGGGCGCGCTTCGTGCTGGCCCGGCGCGATCCGGCCACGGCGCTGACGCAGGCCAGGGAATGGCCGGTGGCGGCCGACAGTGCGGCCGCCGCGGCCATCGCGATCGGGCAACTGGCGCGCAAGAGCGCCGCCGATGCCGAGGCCCGCTACCAGGCGCTGGCGAAGCGCTTGCCTTTTTCCGGCGACGCCAAAGCCACGGCCGAGCGCGAAATCGCCCGTTACGGCGCCGTCGAGCGCCTGCCGCAGGCGGCGGCCTGGCTCGCCCGGCTGGCTCCGGAGGCCTTCGACGAGAACCTGCGCGAGTGGCAGGTGCGCTACCACTTGCGGCGCACCGAGTACGCCGAGGCGCTGGCAGGCATCGAGGGCATGCCGGAGGCACAGGCGAGCGGCGCGCGCTGGCGCTACACACGCGGGCGGCTGCTGGAGCTGCTCGGGCGCGGCGAAGAAGCGGCGGGACACTTTGGCGCTGCCGCCCGCGAAGCCAACTTCCACGGCTTCCTCGCCGCCGATCGCATCAGGGCGCCCTACGCGATCTGCCCGCTGGATGGATTGCTCGACACCGATCGCACGCTGGCGCTGCTGGCCGAGGGCGGCGTGCAGCGCGCGCTCGAATGGCAGGCACTCGGCGAGCACGATCGAGCCCGCGCCGAGTGGTTCTGGCAGATCGCCCGCCTTGATTCCGGGCAGCGCCGTCAGGCCGGACTGCTGGCATCGCGCGAAGGCCTGGCCGAATGGGCGATCTTCACCCTCAACGGCCCCGAGCATCTGCGCCAGTACGAGGCCCGCTTTCCGCTCTTGCACCTCGAAATCATCGAGCGCGAAGCCGAACGCGCGACCCTGCCGACGCCTTTCGTGCTCGCACTGATCCGTGCCGAGAGTGCCTGGAACCCTTCGGCACGCTCCCACGCCGGCGCCCGCGGCCTGATGCAACTGATGCCGCAGACGGCGGCCAACGTCGCGCGCTCGCTCGGCCTGCGCGCCGAGCCGCTCCATGATCCCGCGCACAACATCCGCCTCGGCACCACCTACCTAGGGCGCCGGGTCAAGGAACTGGAGGGGAACGTGGTGCTCGCCACCGGCGCCTACAACGCGGGGCTCGGGGCCGTGCGACGCTGGCTCGCCGAGCCGTTGCCGCCGTGGGACCTGTGGATCGAGACCGTGCCCTACAAGGAAACCCGCGAGTACATCCCGCGGGTGCTGGCTTTCAGCGTGCTCTACGACTGGCGCAGCGACGGCAGCCCGGAACGAATCTCTGTGCGGATACCGGGGTTGAGCGAGGCTGCGGGGCCGGCGCCGGTGCTGTGTCCGGGTAGCTGAGGTCTGTTGGTGAGGACACCGGGA
>JANJUH010000075.1 GCA_024710675.1 Lysobacterales bacterium | reverse complement strand
CCGCGGCCTTGCAGCTGATGGGCGAAGGCCGGCCCGTCGGCGCGCTCAGCCTGCGCGAGATCACCCGCGGGGCGGGCGTAGTGCCAGCTTCCTTCTACCGGCACTTCCGCGATCTGGACGAACTCGGCCTGGCGTTAGTGGAAGAATCGGGAGTGACCTTGCGGCGCCTGCTGCGCGAGGCGCGCCGGACGGGCTTGCCGCCCAGGGACATCCTGCGGCGCTCGGTGCAGATCTTCCGCGACTACATCCACGCTCACCGGCTGCATTTCATGTTCGTCGCCGGCGAGCGCAGCGGCGGATCGGCGCTGATCCGTGCCGCGGTGCGGCGGGAAGAACGTCATTTCGTCGACGAGATGAGCCAGGACCTGCGCCAGCTCGGCCTGATGCCGGGGCTGTCATTGGCCACCCTGCAGATGACCTGCGGGCTGGTGGTGACAACCATGATGAACGCGGCCACCGATTTCCTCGACGTGCCACCGGACCAGCCGCAACTCGAACGCGAGATCACCGAGAATTTCGTCCGCCAATTGCGCCTGATCTTCCTCGGCGCCCGAGTCTGGCGCGAGTAGGCTCTCATCGCTCGAGAATCGGGGCCACGGCCTTCAAGCCATCCTGCGCCTGCAAGGAAGTTGCATGCCCCACCCGCCCGAAGGTCCGCACTCTGCATGTCGTCCTCTCCTGCTCTTCCGTGCTTCGATCCGGTCATGAGCGATTCGCTGCACACGATCATCGATCTGATTCGCTACGGCGCCTCCCGGCTCGCCGGTGCCGGCCTGAGCTTTGGCCACCACAGCGACAACGCGCTGGACGAGGCCAGGGAGCTGGTGTTGCACGCACTCGGACTGCCGCACGACTATCCGGCGGCAATCGGTGCGGCGCGGCTGTTGCCGGAAGAGCGTCAGGCAGTGCTCGATCTGCTGGAGCGACGGATCCGCGAACGCATCCCGGCGGTGTACCTGACCGGCCTGGCCATGTTCGCAGAGCTCGCCTTCAAGTCCGATGCCCGCGCCCTGGTCCCGAGATCGCCGATCGCCGAGCTGATCCTGGCCCGCTTCGCCCCGTGGCTGGACGACCGCCCGCTCACCCGCGCGCTGGATCTGTGCACCGGATCGGGCTGCATCGGCATCGCCATCGCGGTGCACAACCCTGGCCTGCCGGTCGACCTCGTCGACCTTTCGCCGGAAGCGCTGACGCTGGCAGCCGAGAACATCGCCCTGCACAAGGTCGGCGACCGGGTCCGAGCGTATCGGGGCGACCTGTTCGCACCGCTGCCCGCCGGTGCGCGCTACGACCTGATCGTCAGCAACCCGCCCTACATCACCACCGCCGAGTACGAGGCGCTGCCAGCCGAGTACGCCCATGAGCCCAGGCTCGGCCTCGAAGCCGGCGCCGACGGCCTGGACGTCGCGCTCAAATTGCTGCGCGATGCACCGGATTACCTGAACCCCTCCGGCCTTCTGGTGGTGGAAGTCGGCGAGGCCGAGCGGGCGCTCACCGCCCTGCTGCCCGAGTTGCCGCTGATCTGGCTCGACTTCAGCGTCGGGCAGATGGGCATCTGCGCCATCACCGCCGCCGATCTCGCACCGCACCGGCCGCGACTTGCCGAAATCTGCGCCGCGCGGGGGCTGTGAGCACAGGGGGTCCCGCCTGCCCCGGCCGGAGCGTACTAGTCAGGACGCGGGTTCGAGTCATCGAAGGGCAGAAAGGCGCTGCGCCGGCCCGATGCCCCGCCGCTCGCGGTGACTTGCCGCTACAGCCGCCTTCAGGCCGACAGCCGCTGCGCGCGATTCGAGATCGACTGCGCCTGCACGGGGGCCGGGAGGCCGTCGCGCAGGGTGCGGGCGAAAGTCGGCAACAAGCCGATGGCCTGCTCCACCGTACCCACCATGGCCGGCGTCGCCTTGAGCTTCTTTTCCATCAGGCGGATCGCCAGTTGCTCCATGTGCTTGCAGAAATCGCCGAGCGCCGTCGCGCCGACCATTTGCGCCGAGCCCTTGATGGTGTGGAAGCCCCGACGCAGATTCTTCAACGCATCCTCGTCGGCGGCATTGACACGCCAGACCGCAAAAGCGCTCTCCAGCATCTGCTGAACCTCCGCGAGCTCCGCGAAGAAGACCTCGCGCAACTCCGGATCGAATTCATCCGAGTCCGTTTGCGCTCGGCCGAGTCCGACCAGAGCCCCAAGCCTGCGCAACGTTCTTCCCAGCCAGGCGATCACGATTTGATCCGTCCACGGGAGGCCCCGACGCGCCGATGCTAAGGGCATTCAATGGCGTCCGGCCAGAGCCGGCGGCTGGCCGTCACGAATCCAGGCACGCGGAAGAATCGCGTTTGGCGCCCTCCAGAATCGGCCAACTGCTGAAAGTCGACGGACGATCCACCTCGAAATGCTCGGGATGAGTGAATGAGCTGGCCCGCCCGGAGTCAGGGCCCGATATGATCGTGCGGTGATCACTGCGAGCGTTGATCGACCTCGATTCGTTCACCGGGCATCACGAAGGAGCAGCACCATGATCCGACACCGCGTGGTCGCTCTCGGGATCGTACTGCTCGCGCAGGCCGACCTCCATGCCAAAGACGCCCTGGACAATGGCGGTCCGGCACCCGCGATGGCCGAAGCGGCCAGTGCGTTTCTCGCCGCCCTGGCGCCTGCGAACCGTGAGATCGCACACCTGCCCTTTGATTCCGAGGAGCGGCTCAACTGGCACTTCGTGCCGCGGGCCCGCCAGGGCTTGCCGCTCAAGGCAATGTCGCCGGAGGAACGGCAAGCCGCGCTGGCGCTGCTGAAGGTGTCCCTTTCGCCCAAGGGGCTGAAGAAGGTGGACACCATCCGCAGTATGGAGGACGTGCTGCGCGCCATCGAAAACGAACCGCGCCGCGATGCCGAGCTGTACTACTTCACGGTGTTCGGCGAGGTCTCGGAGAGCGGCACCTGGGGCTGGCGATACGAAGGCCATCACACCTCGCTCCACTGGACCCTGGTCGAGGGCCAGGTCGCCGGAAGCTCGCCCCAGTTCATGGGCGCCAACCCGGCCGATGTCAACGAGGGGCCAAGCAAGGGCACGCGGGCACTCGCTGCCGAGGAAGACCTGGGCCGGGCGCTGCTGGCGTCCCTCGACGCCGAGCAGACGCAGGTCGCCGTGATCAGCGACAGCGCACCCTTCGGTACCGGAGCGCCCTTTGGCATCGTCACCGGCATCGCGCGCGAGGCGGCGGTCCAGGAAAACAATGGCATTGGCTACAGCGAGCTCAAGGACCTGCAGCAAGGACTCTTGCTCTCATTGATCCAAGAGTACGCCTCGACCCAGCCACCCGCGGTGGCCCAAGCGCGCCTCGGTCGGGTTAAGGACGAACTGGCGAAGATCAAGTTCGCCTGGATGGGCGGCCGGGAAAAAGGCCAGGGCCACTACTACCGCATACAAGGGCCATCGTTCCTGATCGAATACGACAACACCCAGGGCAACGCCAATCACATCCACAGCGTTTGGCGCGAGTTCAAGGGCGACTGGGGCAAGGACATGCTGGAAGAACATTACCGGACGGCAGCGCATCACGCTGGGCAGGGCGGTACCAGGGACTAGGCTGAGACGTCGGCGAGACGCGAACCCGCCGCCATCACGGCACCGGCAGCGCTGCGTGGAGCGTGCAGTCGGAATCCGGGAGGAGGAATCCGGGAGAGGAGGAATCCGGGACACCCAACGAGCTTGGGAGGAATCCGGGAGGAGGAATCCGGGACACCCAACGAGCTTGGGAAATCCCTGAAGCTGAGACGGAATCCGAGACACCCAACGAGCTTGGGAAATCCCTGACGGAACGAGAGCGCAGGTTCGAGGACACTTGCTGTGGTCAACGCAGCCATCCTGGGACAGAACCGGGAGGGACAGAACCGGGACGACAGAACCGGGACACCCAGCCAAAGGGAACCCGAAGGGAACCCGGTGAAGGGACCCCGGAGGATCCCGCGGAGGAACCCGGACACCCAGCAAAGGTAGGAAAAATCTGACGAATGAATCAGTATCCGCCGGATGCGCCGAGGTCTCCGACGGGACGATTCTGTAGGCATGACCTGCGCTCGAAAACACTTCGCGCCACGCGGCCTCCCGGG
>JANJUH010000441.1 GCA_024710675.1 Lysobacterales bacterium | reverse complement strand
CGGATGTCGAGCCGCACCGACGAGTAGAACTTCAGCGCCCGCCCGCCGGGGGTCGTCTCCGGCGAGCCGAACATGACCCCGATCTTCTCGCGGAGCTGGTTGACGAAGATCGCGATCGTGTCCGTGCGGTTGAGCGTCCCGGCGAGCTTCCGCAGCGCCTGGCTCATCAGCCGCGCCTGCAGGCCGACGTGGGAATCGCCCATCTCGCCCTCGATCTCGGCTTTGGGCGTCAGCGCCGCCACCGAGTCGACGACGACGATGTCCACGGCACCGGAGCGCACCAGCATGTCGGTGATCTCGAGCGCCTGCTCGCCGGTGTCGGGCTGCGAGACCAGCAGGTTCTCGACATCGACGCCGAGCTTTTCGGCATAGGAGGGGTCGAGCGCGTGCTCGGCATCGACAAAGGCGGCGGTGCCACCGGCGCGCTGCGCGGCAGCGATGACCTGCAGGGTCAGCGTGGTCTTGCCCGAGGACTCCGGCCCGTAGATCTCGACGATGCGGCCACGCGGCAGGCCGCCGATGCCGAGGGCGATGTCGAGGCCCAGCGAGCCGGTGGAAATCGCCTCGACGGCGTCGGAGGTCTTGTCGCCCATGCGCATGACCGTGCCCTTGCCGAACTGCTTCTCGATCTGCGACAGGGCGGCGGAAAGCGCGCGGCGCTTGTTGTCATCCATGGTGTGGTTTCCTCGGGTATGAACAGGGTGTGGGCCGCTTTATCACCGCGGCCGGTCTCAGGGACTGAGACCGTGGAACCAGCATGCCACGGCATCCGTGGCCTGCCAGTCAGAATGCTTCGCTCGGTGCCGTCAGGATTTTCTGTAGTCCGGTGAAGGCCACGGCGACCGTCTGCCGGCGGATCGCGTCGCGATCGCCGTCGAGGTGCACCATCTCGGTGACCGGCGGGTGGTGGCCACGACCCCAGGCCAACCAGACCGTGCCGACCGGCTTGCCCGGTGTCCCGCCCGAGGGACCGGCGATGCCGGTGATGGCGACGGCCACATTGGCGCGGCTCTTCGAGAGCGCGCCGCGGACCATCTCGACCACGGTCTCGCGGCTGACCGCGCCGAAAGTCTCCAGCGTCACACGATTGACGCCCAGCATGCCCTCCTTGGCCTCGTAGCTGTAGGCCACGAAGCTGCAATCGAACCAGTCCGAGCAGCCGGCCACCTCGGTGACGACCTTGGACAGCCAACCGCCAGTGCACGACTCGGCCGCCGAGAGCTTCATCCTCCGTTCGAGCAGCAGACGACCGATCTCGGCAGCGGCCAGCTGCAACTCGGCATCGGTGGGGACAGCGGCCATGGTCGATCCTCGGGCGAGTACAGGCGACCCGCGAAGATAGCGCCTTGCCAGCGGCTATGCTCCCCGGCCTTGCCGGTCCCGGGCCAGAGCATGTCGGACAGCGCCGTTCCCATTCCCGAACACACGCCGCTGATGCGCCAATACCTGGCGCTCAAGGCCGAGCACCCGGACCTGCTGCTGCTGTTCCGGATGGGCGATTTCTACGAACTCTTCTACGACGACGCCCGTCGCGCAGCCAGCCTGCTCGACATCACGCTGACCCAACGCGGCCAGAGCGCCGGGGCTCCGATCCCGATGGCGGGCGTGCCGGTGCACGCGCTCGATGGCTACCTGGCCAAGCTGATCAAGCTCGGCGAAGCCGCGGCGATCGCCGAGCAGATCGGCGACCCGCGCGAGGCCAAGGGCCTGGTCGAACGCCGCGTCACCCGCGTCGTCACGCCCGGAACCGTGGTCGACGAGGCGCTGCTGGAACAACGTCGTGACAACCTGCTGGTGGCGATCGCCCCGGCGGGCGAGCGCACCGGCCTGGCCTGGCTGGACTTGGGCTCCGGGCGCCTGCGAGTGGCTGAAATCGACGCCGGCCAGCTCGCCTCCGAACTGGCGCGACTGCAACCGGCCGAGACCTTGCTGCCGGAGGACCTCGACTGGCCCGAGGGCCTGCCGACCGGCTTCCGCCGCCGCTACGCGCCCTGGCATTTCGAGCCCGAAGCCGGACGCCGCGCGCTGCTGGCACAGTTCGCCGTCCGCGACCTCGAAGGCTACGGCTGCGAGCAGCTGGGCCCGGCGCTCGGCGCCGCCGGTGCACTGCTGAAGTACCTCGGCGACACCCAGAAGGCCGCCCTGCCCCGCCTCGCGGGACTGGCGCTCGAGCAGGGCGAGGATTCGCTGCACCTCGATGCCGCCACCCGTCGCCATCTCGAAATCGAGGAAAACGCGTCCGGCCGCCACGAGCACACGCTGCTTGGCGTGCTCGACGACTGCCGCACCGCGATGGGCGCGCGCCTGCTCAGGCGCTGGCTCGGCCGGCCGCTGCGCCAGCGCGCGGCGCTGATCGAGCGGCTGGATGCGATCGAGACGGCCCGTGCGCTGGGGCTGGCCGGGCGCCTGCGGGAGGCGCTGGCGCCGATCGGCGACGTCGAGCGCATCCTCGGCCGCATCGCACTCGGCTCGGCACGTCCGCGTGATCTGTCGGGCCTGCGCGACGCCCTCGCCGCCTGTCCGGCGCTGGCGCTGATCGCCGCGGAAGGCGCGCCCAGCGTGCTGGCAACCCATGCTGCGGCACTGACCGGACTCGAAGCGATCGCCGAACGCCTGCTGCTGGCCGTGGTGGCCGAGCCGCCGGTCATCATGCGCGACGGCGGGGTGATCGCGCCCGGCTACGATGAGGAATTGGACGAGCTGCGCCGGCTGGCGCAGGGCGCCGACGACTTCCTGACCGCGCTCGAGGAGCGCGAGCGCGAAGCCACCGGCATCGCCAACCTGCGCGTGGCCTACAACAAGGTCCACGGCTACTACCTCGAAGTCACGCGCTCGCAACTCGAGCGGGTGCCGGCGCGCTGGTCGCGGCGGCAGACGCTGAAGGGCGCCGAGCGCTACATCACCGAGGAACTGAAGCACTACGAGGACCAGGTGCTCGGCAGCCGCGAGCGTGCGCTGATGCGCGAACGCGCGCTGTGGGAGGAGTTGCTGGCCTTCCTGCAGGCAGAGATCGATCCCCTCCGCGCCGCCGCCGAGGCGCTGGCGCAGCTCGACGTGATCGCCAACCTCGCCACGCTCGCCGATCGCCACGACTGGGTGCGTCCGACCCTCGAGGAGGAGCCCGGCATCCGCATCGAGGCCGGTCGCCATCCGGTGGTCGAGGCCGTGCGCAAGGAACCCTTCGAGCCCAACGACCTCGTGCTCGACCCCGGCCGGCGGATGCTGGTGATCACCGGCCCCAACATGGGCGGCAAGAGCACCTACATGCGCCAGGCGGCGCTGATCCTGATCCTCGCCCACATCGGCTGTCCGGTGCCGGCGCGGGCCGCGCGCATCGGCCCGGTCGACCGCATCTACACGCGCATCGGCGCCGGCGACGACCTCGCCCGCGGGCAGTCGACCTTCATGGTCGAGATGAGCGAGACCGCGCGCATCCTGCACAACGCCACCGAACGCAGCCTGGTCATCATGGACGAGATCGGCCGTGGCACCAGCACCTACGATGGCCTGGCCATCGCGCGCGCCTGCGCGGTCGAACTGGCCACGCGCAACCGCGCCTACACGCTGTTCGCGACCCACTACTTCGAGCTGACCGAGCTCGAGCAGGACTGCGAAGGGGTCGCGAACGTGCACCTCGATGCCGTCGAGCATGGCCACGCGCTGGTCTTCCTGCACGCGGTGAAGCCCGGGCCGGCGAACCGCAGCTTCGGCATCAAGGTGGCGGCACTGGCCGGCCTGCCGGCGAGCGTGATTCGCCGCGCCGACGAGATCCTGCGCGGCCTCGAGGAACGAGCGCGCAGCGAACCGCACGCCGCACCCATGCCACCACCCGTCGCCGAGCCGCTGCCCCGCCAGTTCGACCTCTTCGCCGCCCCCTCGCCGGTACTGGATGCGCTGAAGGCCGTGGACCCCGATGCCTTGAGCCCGCGCCAGGCGCTGGAGATGCTGTACCGGCTGAAGGCGCTGGCGGCGGGGTAGGGAGAGGGCACGAGGGGTGAGGGGCGGTCGGCGTAGCCGACGAAAGGCACTGCCTTTCGAGGCCCGAACGCCCGCCCGAGAAGGGCGGGCCGGATCGAGGGCACGAGGGCACGAGGGCACGAGGGCACGAGGGCACGAAAGAGCATCGATGGGGCGAGGACCTTGTCAAGGACAGGTTCCTGCTTTCTTTGCTTTCTTTGCTTTCTTTGCTTTCTTTGCGTCCTTTGCGTCCTTTGCGGACCAAATGCTCTTCCCGAGTCCCGAGTCCCGAGTCCCGAGTCCCGAGTCCCGAGTCCCGAGTCCCGAGTCCCGAGTCCCGGCATTCACCTTTTCACAGCCCCTAACAACCCCCAGCCGCTAGAGTCACGGGCTTTTGCCGCAGGACCATCCCATGTCCCCAGCCCGTGCGCTGGCGCTGTTCGGCGCCGGCCTCTTCATCGGCGCGATGCTCGTGTTCATGGGCATGTCGGCGCTGGCCCAGCGCCACAGCGTGCCGCGCGGCACGATGGCAATGATGCAGTACCACCTCTCGCAGCTCCGCCAGTCGACCCGCAGCATGGCCTGCGAGGACGAACGTGCGCGCCAGCACTTGACCCGTCTCGGCGCGCTGGCCACCGATGCCGGCCCGATCTTCGCGCAGATCGGCTTCGACGAACCGGTGTTCCTGCGCCATCGCGAGGAGTTCCTCGCCGAGATTGCCACGGCGCTGGCCAGCGCCGATTGCGATGCCATTGCCACCCGGGTCAAGCCGATCTCCGAATCGTGCGACGCCTGCCACCACGCTGTCCGCTGAGGAGCCGCCGATGCGCCTGCCTGTCCTGATCCTGGCCCTGGTCGCCACCGCCGCCGAGGCCAAGCGACCGATCACCCACGAGGACCTCTGGCTGATGCCGCGCGTGGCGGCGCCGGCGATCTCCCCGGATGGCAGGCTGGCCGTGGTGCCCGTGACGCAACCGGCGTACAAGGCGGAGGAACAACGCGTCGACCTGTGGCTGCTCACCGTGGACGGCAGCAGCCCGCCGCGCCAGCTCACCTTCGACGCCGCGCCCGAGGCCACGCCGACCTGGGCGCCCGATTCGCGCCGGATCGTCTATGGCAAGAAGGGCGCTGGCGACGAACAGCAGCAGCTCTACCTGCTCGATCTGGGCGGTGGCGAGCCCGTGCGCATCACCTCGCTGTCCACCGGCGCGCGCTCGCCGCAGGTCTCACCCGATGGCCAGCGCATCGCCTTCCTGAGCGATGTCTACCCGGAAGGCGCCGACGATGCGGCGCAGAAAACCATCGAAGAGGAGCGCAAGGCGCGCGACTACAACGTGCGGGTCTATGAGGGCTTCCCGGTGCGCAACTGGGACCGATGGCGCGACGAACGCCAGGCCCACCTGCATGTGCAGACCATCGGCGAGGACGACGGGCGCAACCTGCTCGCCGGCAGCGCGCTGGTGAAGTCGCCGGGCTTCGGCGGCCGCGGTACCAACGCCCGCGACGAGCTCGACCCGGCGTGGACACCGGATGGCAAGGCCCTGGTCTTCGTCGCCAGCACCAACCGCGATCGCATGGCCTGGCAGTACACGCACGCCGATCTGTGGCGGATCGAAGTCAATGGCGGCGAGCCGGTGCGGCTGACCGGCGACGGCAGCGGCGAGCTTGGCGTCGACCACTCGCGCCCGCGCTTTTCGGCTGACGGCAAGCGCCTGTACGCGCAGGTCACCCCGATCGATCCCGGATTCGGCTACACCGCCACCAGGCTAAGCAGCTATGCGTGGCCGGACCTGCGCCAGCTCGAGCAGATCGAAGGCCCCGATGGCCTCGCCGTGTCCAGTTACGCCACCGATCCGGACGGCCGCACCGTGTGGTTCACCGCCGAGGATCGCGGCCGCGAGCGTCTGTACCGGGCGCGCGCCGGCAGCGTCGAGCTGTGGATCGACCAGTCCAGCGGCATGTACACGCAGCTCGCCGGCGCCGACGCCGCGCGCACGACCGCCTTGCTCGCCCTGCACGAATCGGCGACACAACCGCCGGAGGTGGTGCGTATTGACGTCCGCCAGCGTCGGCATGGCGTGCTGACCTCCTTCACCCGCGAACGCCTTGCCGATCTCGACCTCGCACCGGTCGAGGACCTCTGGATCGAATCCGATGGCCGCCGCATCCACAGCCTGTTGCTGAAGCCACCCGGCTTCGATCCCGCGAAGAAGTACCCGCTCTTCGTGCTGATCCATGGCGGCCCGCACATCATGTGGCGCGACCAGTTCTTCCTGCGCTGGAACTACCACCTCCTCGCAGCACCCGGCTATGCAGTGCTCTTGACCAATTACCGCGGCTCGACCGGCTATGGCGAGGCCTTCGCCCGAGCGATCCACATGGACCCCTTCAAGGGACCCGCGGATGACATCAACCGCGCCGCCGACGCGGCGATCGCCCAGCACGACTGGATCGACGAGGAGCGCCAATGCGCCGGCGGTGCCAGTTACGGCGGCCACCTCGCCAACTGGCTGCAGGGCACGACCGCGCGCTACCGCTGCCTGGTCAGCCATGCGGGCCTGGTGAACGCCGAGTCACAGTGGGGTTCGAGCGACATGATCTACCATCGTGAAGTCACCGCCGGCGGCCCGCCCTGGCAGCAGAACGAGGTCTGGCGCACCCAGAACCCGATCCGCCTGGTCGAGCACTTCCGCACGCCGGTACTGGTGACCGTCGGCGAACTGGACTACCGCGTGCCGCTCAACAACACGCTCGAGTACTGGTCGGCGCTGCAGCGCCAGCAGGTCGAGAGCCGGCTGGTGGTCTTCCCCGACGAGAACCACTGGATCCTAAAGGGCGGCAACAGCCGCTACTTCTACCGCGAGGTGCACGACTGGCTGGGGCGCTGGCTGGGGACGGAAGAGTAGCTCGGGGCCCGGGATGTTCTTGACCGTGCCTCTGGCTTCCAAGACTCGTCATTCCGGCGCAGGCGGGAATCCAGTGCTTTTTTGTTGACACCCGGCAAGATCCGTCTGGATCCCCGCCTGCGCCGGGATGACGACAAGGCAAGCCAATTCTGGCGCTCACCCGGCCTCACTCACGGGACTCGGAAAAGGCTCGCAGGGCGGCCATGGGAGCGCCCACGGGTCCGATCGCGTTCGCGACCAGCCCTTCTCGCGAGGAGAGCGCCGGCTACGGCCGTGAGCGGAAAAGACTCCTCTCAGGTGTGGCCAGGCTCCCGGAAGGTTCCCGGCTCACCGACAGGGATCGCGCCCGGACAGCTTGTCGTAGGGTTCGGCGCGCTGGTCGCGTTCGGCGCCGAAGCGGCCGCCGCGTTCGATCTCGCGACAGGCCTCGGCGCGTGGCACCGGTGTGCCGCGGACACGGTGACTGAGGACGGTAGCGAAGGTTTCGCCCAGCGTATTGACGAGTGCCACGGGCTCGGAGATCTGCGGCGGACAGGCGTCGTGGCGGAAATACACCTCGCCGTTCTCGACTTCGCAACGCCAGGAAACAGGACCGGGTGGCGGGATGACCGGCGCCTGTGGAGTCGGGTCCGCCTCCTCCCCGGCGCCCCCCTCCGCGATCGGCTCCGGAAGTGGGAGGGCCGCTGGCTCGGGCTCAGGACGCAGGCGGATCTCCCTGGCCGCCTCACCCGCGGCACACGGCGTGTCCTGGAAACGTACCACGCCGTCGCCACCGACACAGCGGTACACCGGCGGCTTGGCCAGCGACAACGCGACCAGGAGGGCAAGGAATTCGGACACCGGGTGGCCCCGGCAGCGTCAGGAGGCGAGGACTCGCGCTCCCGATCACCACCTCAACCGCACTTCGAGTAACCGCAATTCAGGCAGGTCTGGCAGCCATCCATCAGCACCACGGCCTTGGTGTGGCACTTGCCGCACAGGGTCGCCGAGGGTGGGAACGCAGCCACAGCCGGCGCCTCGCTGGCCACGACCGTCAACGGTGGCTTGGCTTCCGCCACGGGCTTCAGCTCATCCGTTTTTTTTTTGCTTTCGGCCTGCTCGAACTGCACGCGCTTGGCCGCCAGCGCCTCGCGCTCGCCAGCGCCCAGGGTATCGCCGCCCAACATGCCGATCTGCTTGAGGTGGTCCTCGACGACATAGCCGAGCTCGGCCACGAGCGAGGGCATGTAGACGCCACCAGACTTGAAGTAGCCACCGCGCGGATCGAAAACCGCCTTCAGTTCCTCGACGATGAAGGTCACATCGCCACCCTTGCGGAACACCGCGCTCATGATGCGCGTCAGCGCCACCGCCCACTGGAAGTGGTCCATGTTCTTCGAGTTGATGAAGACCTCGAAGGGACGGCGCGACTCGTGTTCGGTGCCGGCATTCAGCACGATGTCGTTGATCGTCACGTACAGCGCATGCTCGAACAGCGGCGACTTGATCTTGTAGGTGCTGCCCTCGAGAACCTCGGGGCGCTCCAGGCGCTCGTTCATCTGCTCGACCGCCTGCTCCTCCACCGGCGCAGGGCCAGGCACCGGCGTGGCCGCAGCGACCTGCGGCTGGGCCTCGTCACCGGGCTTGTGCACCGAATAAGACTTGATCTTCTTGCCGATCTTGATCGCCATGTCCGTCTCTTTGCCTACGTGCGCCTGCGGCGCCGCCTCGTTGGGGCCGCGCCGTCACGGGCGCGGCATCTGTGTCATTGGGCTGACAACACCTGTTCGATCTCGCCCTGCCGGTAGGCGGTGGGCACGCCCAGCGAGCGTCCGACCCGCGCCAAGCCCAGCAGGTGATCGACCTGGATCGGATGCTCGGCATCCTCGATCAGCAGCACGCTCGCCACCGCGTAGACCTTCTGGACCTCGGCCAGGGCCAGCGAGAGGCTCTCGCTGTCGTAGATCTCGTCCTGCAGCAGGTACTGGTCGCTGCCGTGCGGGAGCAGTTCGACCTTGATGCGCTGCCCCGGATTGATGCCGGCGGGCAGTGCCACGCCGCCGACGCCGCCTCCGGTCAGGGAGTGCTCGGGCAACTGGTTGGCCTTGAGTACGGCCTCTTTCAGCGCTTCGTTCTTGCCCGGGCCGTACTTCCGGTTCAACTCGGCGAGGCTCTTCTCGTAATCGGCACGCCCGCGCGGCGACAACATCGTGCCTTCGGGTGTCTGCGCGGGCATCGCCGGCGCGATCAACAAGAGCACGGCAAGGGCGAGCCCCCGAGAGGACCCGCCCATGCCAACGCTGGCTTTCGCCATACGCATCACTTCGCCTTCGCGGCCTTGGCGGCCGGCTTCTTGGCAGCGGGCTTGGCCGCCGGCTTCTTGGCCACCGGAGCTGCCGTCTTCGCCGCAGGCTTGGCTGCAGCCTTGGCCGGAGCCGCCTTCTTCGCCGCAGGCTTTGCCGCAGCCTTGGCCGGAGCCGCCTTCTTCGCCGCAGGCTTTGCCGCAGCCTTGGCCGGAGCCGCCTTCTTCGCCGCAGGCTTTGCCGCGGCCTTGGCCGGAGCAGCCTTCTTCGCCGCAGGCTTGGCCGCAGCCTTGGCCGGAGCCGCCTTCTTCGCCGCAGGCTTGGCGCCAGTCGCCTTCGCCACCGCGGTCTTGGCCTTGCCAACCGCCTTGCTGGCTGCCTTTTCGACCTTGGCCACCGCCTTCTTGGCTTCCTTGACCTTGCCGGCCACCGCCTTCTTGGCTTCCTTCACCTTGCCTGCCACGGCCTTCTCGGCCTTCTTGACCTGGCCCGCGACGGCCTTCTGCACGCCGGCGGCAGCCTTTTCCGCCTTCTTGACCTGGCCAGCGACGGCCTTCTGGACATCGGCAGCGGCCTTCTCGACCGCCTTCTTCGCGGCGCCGACCTTCTTGCCGGCCGCCTTCTTGACCTTTGCCGCCTTGGCCTCGACCGCCGCGACACCCTCGGCAACCATCTCTTTCAGTTCCTCGACCTTGCCCGCCACACCTTGATCACCGCTCATGACGACACTCCCTCGGTTTCACGCCCGCGACGGGCGGTTTCAGAACTTGCCGTAATAGCCCTCCTTGAGGGCGTCGAACAGGTTCGCGGCGGTGTGGATTTCACCGTCGTACTCGATCTCCTCGTTACCCCTTGCCTCGATCACGCTGCCGTCCTCCAGTTCGAAACGGTAAATCGTGTTCTCGAGATCCTGCTCCTTGACCAGCACGCCCTGGAAGGCGGCCGGGTTGAAGCGGAAGGTCGTGCATCCCTTGAGGCCCTGATGGTAGGCGTAGAGGTAGATGTCCTTGAAGTCCTCGTAAGGATAATCCGTCGGCACGTTCGCCGTCTTCGAGATCGAGGAATCCACCCACTTCTGCGCCGCCGCCTGGATGTCGACGTGTTCCTTCGGGCTGATGTCGTCGGCGGTGACGAAGTACTCGGGCAACTTCTCCTCGGCCTTCTCGGTGTACGGCATGGCCTTCGGATTGACGAGCTGGCGATAGGCGAGCAGCTCGAAGCTGTAGACCTCGACCTTCTCCTTGCTCTTCTTGCCCTCGCGGATCACGTTGCGCGAGTAATGGTGCGCGAAGGAGGGCTCGATGCCATTGCTGGCGTTATTGGCAATCGACAGCGAGATCGTGCCGGTGGGCGCGATCGAGCTGTGGTGGGTGAAGCGCGCGCCGGTCTCGGCGAGTTCCGCGACCAGTTCGGGCGCCACCGAGGCGACGCGCTGCATGTAACGCGAGTAGCGGGCATGGAGCACGCGCCCCGGCACCTTGTCGCCCACCTTGAAGCCATCCGTGCTCATTTCGGGGCGCTGGCGGAGCATCTCGTGGCTAACCTCGAACTCCTCGTCCATGATCGGCGCCGGGCCCTTCTCGCGCGCCAGCGCCAGGCCCTCTTCCCAGCCGGCCAGCGCCATCTCGCGCGAGACTTCCTCGGTGAAGGCCACCGAGTCCGGCGAGCCGTACTTCATGCGCAGCATCGTCACCGTCGAACCCAGGCCCAGAAAGCCCATGCCATGCCGGCGCTTGCGCAGGATCTCGTTGCGCTGGCCTTGCAGCGGCAGGCCGTTGACCTCGACCACGTTGTCGAGCATGCGCGTGAACACGCGCACCACCTCGCGGTACTCGTCCCAATCGAAGCGGGCGCGCGGGGTAAAAGGATCGCGCACGAACTTGGTCAGGTTGACCGAGCCGAGCAGGCAGGAACCATAGGGCGGCAAGGGCTGCTCGCCGCAGGGATTGGTGGCGCGGATCTGCTCGCACCACCAGTTGTTGTTCATCTCGTTGACGCGGTCGATCAGGATGAAGCCGGGCTCGGCGAAGTCATAGGTCGAGCTCATGATCATTTCCCACAAGCCGCGGGCCTTGACCTTGCCGTAGATCTTGCAGGCGACGAGACCGTCGTCGCGCGTCACGTACTGTTCGCGACTCGGCCACTCGCGCCAGATCACCTGGGTCGGGTCGCCGACGTCGATCTCGTGCTGCTCCTTGACGTGCACCGGGAAGACCAGCGGCCAGTCGGTGTCGTTCTCCACCGCCGCCATGAAGTCGTCGGTGATCAGCAGCGACAGGTTGAACTGGCGCAGGCGCCCATCCTCGCGCTTGGCGCGGATGAACTCCTTCACATCCGGGTGGGCAATCTCGAAGGTACCCATCTGCGCGCCGCGGCGGCCGCCAGCGCTGGACACCGTGAAGCACATCTTGTCGTAGATGTCCATGAAGCTGAGCGGACCCGAGGTGTAGGCGCCGGCACCCGACACGTAGGCGCCGCGCGGGCGCAGCGTCGAGAACTCGTAGCCGATGCCGCAACCGGCCTTCAGCGTCAGACCGGCCTCGTGGACCTTCTCGAGGATGTCGTCCATCGAGTCCTGGATGGTGCCCGAGACCGTGCAATTGATGGTGCTGGTGGCCGGCTTGTGCTCGAGCGCACCGGCATTGCTGGTGATGCGCCCGGCCGGGATCGCGCCCCGACGCAGCGCCCACAGAAAGCGCTCGTACCAGTAGGCGCGCTTGTCGGCCGTCGGCTCGGCGTCGGCCAGGGCGCGGGCCACCCGCTTGAAGGTGTCGTCGATGGTGCGGTCGACCGGGTCGCCCTGCTTGGTCTTCAGGCGGTACTTCTTGTCCCAGATGTCCTGGGACGCGGGCTGCAGGGCAATGTCCGCGGCATCACCGCGTACCGCTTCTAGACGAACGGTGCTCATGAATTCGAAAGCCTCCCCAGGCTGGGCGCGTCAATTCTTGGTCTTGTGGCCGGGCAACTAGGTCTTGGTGCCAGCTCGATCCCCGACCACTACATCTTGTGTCGATGCCGGGGGTGAAGTTTCGGCCGGGAGGGGGCCGGCGTCAAGAGTGAAAGTGTGAGACGGGGCCCGGGACCCGGGACTCGGGAAGAGCATTTGGTCCGCAAAGGACGCAAAGGAAGAACCGGTGCTTGCCACGGGCCTCGCCTCACCGATGCTCTTTCGTGCCCTCGTGCCCTCGTGCCCTCGTGCCCCCGCCCCACCCCCTTGGCATCCCGCCCCATTCCCGCCAATATGGACGTCCACACGTATGGACGTCCGAAACCCATGATTCACGACAGCATCCTCGGCACCATCGGCTCGACCCCGGTCGTGCGCATCAACCGCCTCGCGCCCGCGGGCGTGACGATGTACGTCAAGGTCGAGGCCTTCAATCCCGGCGGTTCGGTCAAGGACCG
>JANJUH010000407.1 GCA_024710675.1 Lysobacterales bacterium | reverse complement strand
GTGGTCGCGGTCGACCGCCGACACCTTGACCACGGCGCGACCGAGGTTGCCCTGCAGCAGGCGCAGCCCGCCCTCGGCGTCGAAGGGTTCGGCCACGCCACGCAGGATCGTCGTATCCAGCGAGGCCGCCGGCGGATCGCGCCAGCGCAGCGTGGTGTCGTCCAGGTACGGCTCCATGGCCTGGGCACGCAGGTCACCGCCGTGCACGGTTGCCACGTCGGCGTGCAGCAAACCGGCCCCGATCAGCTCGCGGATCACGAAGCCGAGGCCGCCGGCGGCATGGAAGTGGTTCACGTCGGCCTGGCCGTTCGGGTAGACCCGCGCCAGCAGCGGGGTGGCTTGCGAGAGCTCGTCGAGATCGGACCAGTCGATCAGGATGCCCGCCGCGCGGGCGATCGCGACCAGGTGGATCGCATGGTTGGTCGAACCGCCGGTCGCCGCCAGGCCGACCAGCGCGTTGGCGATGGCGCGCTCGTCGACGATGTGGCCGATCGGCATGTAGTGCTCGCCGAGTGCGCTGATCGCAAGCGCCCGTTCGGTCGCAGCGACGGTCAGCGCATCGCGCAGCGTGGTGCCGGGATTGACGAAAGCCGTGCCCGGCAGGTGCAGGCCCATGAACTCGAGCAGCATCTGGTTCGAGTTCGCGGTGCCGTAGAAGGTGCAGGTGCCGGCCGAATGGTAGGAGGCGGACTCGGCTTCGAGCAGCTCCTCGCGACTGGCCTTGCCCTCGGCATAGGCCTGGCGAACGCGCGCTTTCTCGGCATTCGGGATGCCGCTCGGCATCGGTCCCGCCGGCACGAAGATCGCCGGCAGGTGGCCGAAGGCGAGCGCGCCGATCAAGAGGCCCGGCACGATCTTGTCGCAGACACCGAGCAGCAGCACGGCATCGAAGGTCTCGTGCGAGAGAGAGACCGCCGTGGCCATCGCGATCACGTCGCGCGACCACAAGGACAGCTCCATGCCGGTCTGGCCCTGGGTCACGCCGTCGCACATCGCCGGCACGCCGCCGGCGAATTGCGCGGTGGCACCGGCGTTGCGCGCCGCCATCCGGATCAGCGCCGGGTAGCTCTCGAAGGGCTGGTGCGCGCTCAGCATGTCGTTGTAGGCGCTGACGATGCCGAGGTTCGCCGCCCGCGCCAGCTTCAGCGCGGGCTTGTCGGGTCCGGAGGCCGCAAAGGCATGCGCGAGATTGCCGCAGGACAGCCGCGCCCGCGCCGGGCCTTGCGGCCGCGCTGCATCGATGCGCGCGAGATAAGCGGCGCGCGAGGCGGCGCTGCGCTCGCGGATGCGGGCGGTGACGCGTTCGAGGGTGGGGTGCAGGGGCATGGGGGGCCTTGGGTCAGGATCGGGGCAAGGGGCAAGGGGCCGGGGGCGGGGGGCAAGGCTTCAGCTTGGATCGGGACGAGGAAAACCTGATTGCTGCTGTGCCAGGTCACAGTGATGGGTCAGCTCCCCTGCCCCCTGCCTCCTGCCCTTGCTGTTCATCACGCACTCCAATGCACGACTAGCCCCGGCGACGCGCGCAGCAGCGCAGCGATCGGCAGGGTGGTGTCGCCGGCGGCGGCAGCCTCGAGCACCGCACGCTTGTCCGCGCCGGTGATTGCCAGCACGATCGTGCGGCTCTTGAGGATCCGCGACAGCGTCAGCGAGATCCGCGGGTGCGGGCCGGCGGCGGGCATCGGGTCCGGCACGATCGCGATGGCCGGCGCGGCGGTCGCGGGATCCAGGCCGGTGGCAAGGTTCGGGGCGCCCGGGAACAGCGAGGCGAAGTGGCCATCGGCGCCCATGCCGAGCAGGGTCGCTGCGAAAGGCTGAGGGTGCTCGGCGAGCGCGAGGCAGGCGGTGCCGGCATCGGCCATGCCCGTCGCATCCGGCGGCACCAGATCCAGGAAACGGACGCAGTCGACGCCAGCGAAGGCGCCGCGCAGCGCGGCCGAATTGCGATCGGCGTGATCTGCCGGCACCCAGCGCTCGTCACTGGGCAGCAGCGTCACCCGCGACCAGTCGCGCGCTTGCGCCGCGAGGCGCGCGAAGATCGGGGGCGCCGTGCGACCGCCAGCCAGGGCCAGCGTGGCCTGGCCCTCGGCTGCGAGCGCCGCATCGAGGGCGCTGCCGAGCTGGGCGGCGATGGCTTCGGCGAGGGCGGCCTGGGTGGCGTGTTCGATCAGGGTCATGGCTGGAAAAGCGGGGCGGGGGGCAAGGGGCGTGGGACCAGCGTCAAGGCACGATGCGACCGAGGCGGCAATCGTCCAGGGTGGGTGACGACCCGGATCGAAAGCTTTGGGCTCATCCTCCTGCCCCTTGTCCCCTGACCCAGCGTTTCGCCCTTCAAGACCCTCACTCCCGCCAACTATGCCCATGCCGTTCGGGCAGTACGATCGAGGCGGTCGGGCCCCAGGTGCCGGCGGGATAAGACTTCGGCGTCGTGCCGGCTTCGCGCCAGGCGGCGAAGATGCCGTCGATCCACTGCCAGGCCAGTTCGGTCTCGTCGCGGCGCACGAACAGCGTGCCGTTGCCCTCGATCGCATCGAGATACAGGCGCTCGTAGGCGATGCGCTTGCGCAGGTGGGCGAAGGTATCGTGGAAATCCATGTCGAGCGCGATCTCCGACAGCTTCAGGCCCTGCCGGTCGAGGCCGGGCATCTTGCTCATCAGCGTCAGCGAGATGCGCTCCTCGGGCTGCAGCTGGATGACGAGAGCGTTCGGCTCGATCTTCGTCTGCGCGCCGAAGATCGAATGCGGCACCTTGTGGAACTGCACGTAGATCTCGCTCGAGCGCCGGGGCAGGCGCTTGCCGGTGCGGAGGTAAAAGGGCACGCCCGACCAGCGCCAGTTGTCGATGTGCGAGCGCAGCGCGACGAAGGTTTCGGTCTGGCTGTCGCGCCCCAGTTCTTCGCGATAGCCGGGCACTGCGACACCACCGATCGCGCCCGCGGTGTACTGGCCGGCGACGCTGTGGGTGGCGGCATCGCTGGCGGTGATCGGGCGCAGGCTGCGCAGTACCTTGGTCTTCTCGTTGCGCACCGAGCTGGGCTCGAACTGCGCCGGCGGCTCCATCGCGAACAGGCACAGGAGCTGCAAGAGGTGGTTCTGCACCATGTCGCGCATCGCGCCGGAATGGTCGTAGTAGTCGCCGCGGCCCTCGACGCCCACGGTCTCGGCCACGGTGATCTGCACCTGCGCGATGTGGCGGGCGTTCCACAAGGGCTCGAACAACGCATTGCCGAAGCGCAGCGCCAGCAGGTTCTGCACGCCTTCCTTGCCGAGGTAGTGATCGGTGCGATAGATCCGCTCCTCGGCGAAGGCGCGGCCGACGCCCTCGTTGATCTCGACAGAACTCGGCAGATCGTGGCCGATCGGCTTCTCGATCATGATCCGGGTGCCGGGGCCGGACAGGCCGGCGGATGACAGCGCGCTCGCGATCGGTGCATAGAAACGCGGCGCCGTGGAGAGGTGATAGAGCACATCACCCGTGCGCAGCGCGCAGATCCGTTCCGCCAGCGCGGACATCTCCGCAGTGTCGTCGATCCGCGCGGCGTGGTAGTGGACGCGTTCGAGCAGGGCCTGGACGCGCGCCGGGTCGCGGTCCTCCGCGGGCACGCGGCGTTCCAGCGCTTCGGCGACGAGCCGGCGGAAATCCGCGTCGGACTGCTCGCCCCTTCCCTGGCCGAGGATGCGCAGGCCGGCGGGCAGCAGGCCGTCCTTTTCCAGCCCATACAGCGAGGGCCACAACATGCGGGTGGCCAGGTCGCCCGTGGCGCCGAAGAGCACGAGCAGGGTCGCGGGCTGGGTCATCGGTCAGGATTCCGGTGAGGATGCGGCAAGGCTAAGCCAGGGCCATGGCGGGCAAGACGTGAAATCGTTTGCAGCCCGCCGCTCAGCCCGGATGCGCCAGCGCGTGGTCGATGGCGGCGCACACCGCCGCCACCTGCGCGGCATTGCACTGTTCGGGCGAGGCGCGCGGGCTGTCGGGATAGACCTCGGTGGTCGTGGTGTAGCGGGCGCGGGTCATGCCGCCACACAGGCCGAGGGCGCGGAAGGCGTAGAGGATCACGCCCGGCGCGACCACGTCTGAGCCGATGATCTGGCCTTTCTCGTCGGCTGGCGCGATGTGGGTGACGCGCGAGACCGCCGCGATCACGGCCTTTTGGAAATCGAGCTGCGGATTCTCGCTGTCGCCCACGGTGTAGAAGCCGTCGGGAATGCTGCCCGGCTCGAAGGGCTTGCCATCGCGCGCAGCGAGTGCCGGTCGGAACTCGCTCTCGTCGCTGTCGGTGGTCTCGTGCAGGTCGATGTGGACGAGGACGCGGCCGTCGAGTGGCGCAACCAGGCGCATCAGGGCGGCCGATTCGGCGGCCGGGCTGGGCTCGCGGAAGGAGCGGTTGGGGTCGATCGCGTGGGCATTCCAGCGGTGGATGCGCTCGTAGGCCCAGGGACTCACGCACGGGGCGATCAGCAGGTTCACGCGCCCGGCGTAATCCGCCGCGCGCTGCGCGGCAAAGGCCAGCGCGCCGTGCACGCCGCTGGTTTCGTAGCCATGGACGCCACCGGTGACCAGGACCACGGGCAGATCGTCACGCCAAGCCCGGCTGCGCAAGGCGACCAGCGGGTAGCGATCCGGCGGATAGTCGATCTCGCCGTACTCGAGCACATCAAAACGATCCCTCAGGCGCTCGATGGCGGCGAGTACCTCATCGGCATAACGACGCTGGCGAGATTGCCGCGCCCGCCACTCTGCCCGTTCGGCATCGCCCCAGGGCTGGCCGGATGTACCGATGGGATAGGCGAGGGCAGCGCTCATGGCGTGGCTCCGGAGGTGGGTGGCAAGGCGCCGAATCTATCCGATTGCCGCGCTGGGCATGCCCGGAATGGTGTGGTCGAACGCGTAGGAGCGCCCTCCGGGCGCGAATCAAGCTTGCCGCAGGCCGATCGCGCCCAGAGGGCGCTCCTCGGGGATCGGTGAGCGCCAGGCCTTCGTAGCGCCCTCGGGCGCGATGAATCTTGCGGCGACGCCTTTCGCGCCCAGAGCGCGCTCCTGCGGGTGTCGCGTCTGACGGGCCTACGCCCCCAGCAGCGCCTTGATCGCATCAAGGTGCGGGCGCGCCGCCTGCGCCTTCTGCTCGGCGCTCTTCTGCGCCATGTCCGCCCGGCCCAGCCACTGAACCTCATCGGCCGGCAGCTCGTCGAGGAAGCGGCTGGGCTCGGTGACGTCCTCGCGCCCGTAGCGCGAACGCACCCGGCACAGCGTCAGCGTCAGCGTCTGCTTGGCGCGGGTCATGCCGACGTAGAACAGGCGGCGTTCCTCGTCCAGCCGGCCCTCGTCGATCGAGGAGGCGTGCGGCAACAGGCCATCCTCGCAGCCCACGAGGTACACGTGGCGGAACTCGAGGCCCTTGGCACTGTGCAGCGTCAGCAGGCGCACGCGCTCGCCGGGATCATCGTCCTGGCTCTCGATCATCAGCGTGGCGAGCAGCTTCTCCAGCGTGCTTTCGCGACGACCACCCACCCATTCGAGGAAGGCCTCGACCTGCTGACGGCGGCGCTCGGCCTCTTCCGGCCGCTTGGCCTGCTCGCGCCAGTAGCCCGACAGCCCCGACTCGCGGATCACGCGCTCGATCAGCGCCTTCGGCGGCGTGCCGGCGGTGGCCTGCCGCCAGGCGTCGATCTGCTGCACGAAGGCCGCGAGCGAGCTGGCGGCGCGCGGCGGCAGCGTGCCCGCCACCAGTGCCTGCGCCGCGCGCACCAGCGATTGCGCGCGCTTGCCGGCCGCCTGGGCGAGCTTCTCCAGGCTGGCCGAGCCGACCTCGCGCTTGGGCGTGCCGACCGCGCGCACGAAGGCGGCGTCGTCGTCCGGATTGACGATCAGCCGCAGGTAGGCGAGGACGTCCTTGATCTCCTGGCGATCGAAGAAGCTCTGCGCGCCGGACAGGTGGTAGGGAATCCGCAGCGCCCGCAGCGCGAGTTCCAGCGAGCGGGCCTGGTGGTTGCCGCGGAACAGGATCGCGAAGTCCGAAGGCTTGCCCTTTTCCACCAGCTGGCGGTGGACGATCTCGCCGGCGATGAACTCGGCCTCCTCGGTGTCGCTGCCGCGCAGCGCGATGCGGATCGGATCACCGTCGGGCATCGCGCTCCACAGCGTCTTTTTGTGCAGGTGCGGGTTGTTGCCGATCACCGCATTGGCGGCGCGCAGGATGCGCTGCGGGCAGCGGTAGTTCTGCTCGAGCTTGATCACCTTCAACGCCGGGAAATCCCGCCCCAATTGCTCGAGGTTCTCCGGATTGGCGCCGCGCCAGGCGTAGATCGACTGGTCGTCGTCGCCCACCGCGGTGAAAAGACCGCGCTCGCCCGAGAGCAGGCGCAGCAACTGGTACTGCGCAAGGTTGGTGTCCTGGTATTCGTCGACCAGCAGGTAGCGCAGCTTGCGCCGCCAGCGCTCGCGCACCTCCTCGTCGGTGTCCAGCAGCTTCAGCGGCAGCGCGATCAGATCGTCGAAATCGACCGCGTTGAAGGCGCGCAGGCGCTCGGTGTAGCGCCCCAGCAGCTCGCCGGCCTCACGTTCGCGCGGCGTCTGTGCCGCGGCGATCGCGGCGGCCGAATCGAGGCCCTGGTTCTTCGCGCGGCTGACCAGCGCGCGCAGGCGCTCGATGACATCGGACTTGGCCCCGGCCGGCGCGAGGTCCTTGACGATGGCGCGCGCATCGTCCTCGCCGAGCACCGTGAAACCGCGGCGCAGGCCGATCCGGGCGTGCTCGATCTCGAGCATGCGCAGGCCGAGCGCGTGGAAGGTCGAGACCAACAGGCCCTCGGCGGTGCCCTCGCCGAGCAGCTTCGTCGCGCGTTCGCGCATCTCGCGCGCGGCCTTGTTGGTGAAGGTGATCGCGGCGATCTCGCTCGCGCCGTAGAGGCCCGAGCGGATCAGGTGGGCGATCTTGTGGGTGATCACGCTGGTCTTGCCGGAACCGGCGCCTGCCAGCACCAGCAAGGGACCGTGGATGTGTTCGACGGCGGCCCTTTGTTGCGGATTCAGCGACATCAGCTGCGCAGCCCCGTCCCGCGCGCCAGCAGGTGCAGGCAGTAGGCGCCGAGCACGACGATCGCCAGCAGCATGATGCCGAAGGCCAGCGGGATCGAGACATCGCTCTCGCCGAGCACGCCGTAACGGAAGGCGTTGACGGTGTAGACGATCGGGTTGAGCAGGGACAGTTCGCGCCAGAAGCCGGGCAGCAGCGAGATCGAGTAGAACACGCCGCCCAGGTAGGTCAGCGGCGTCAGGATGAAGGTCGGGATGATCGAGATGTCGTCGAACTTCTTCGCGTAGACCGCGTTGACGAAGCCGGCCAGCGAGAACAGCACCGCCGCCAGGAAGACGCTGCCCAGCATCACGAAGGGGTGGGCGATCGACAGGTCGGTGAAGAACAGCGAGACCAGGAGCACGATGCCGCCGACCATCACGCCGCGCAGCACGCCGCCCGCGACGTAGCCGGCAAGGATCACGATGTTTGGCGTCGGCGAGACCAAGAGCTCCTCGACGTAACGGCCGAACTTGCTGCCGAAGAAGGAGCTGACGACGTTGCCGTAGGCATTCTGGATCACGCTCATCATGATCAGGCCGGGCACGATGAACTCCATGTAGCGGTGTCCGCCCATCTCGCCGATGCGGCTGCCGACGAGCTTGCCGAAAATCAGGAAGTACAGCGTCATCGTGATCGCCGGCGGCACCAGCGTCTGGCCCCAGATGCGCAGGATCCGGTTGATTTCCTTGATGACGATGGTCTTGAACGCGGTCAGCGCGATGGCGGTGTTCATGCGGCCTCCTGACCGAGCAGGCGCACGAAGAGTTCTTCCAGGCGATTGGCCTTGTTGCGCATCGAGCGCACGCCGATGCCGGCCTCGGTCAGGCGCACGAACAGGCCATTGAGCTCGGTTCCGCGCGCCACCTCGATCTCCAGCGTGTGATCGTCGATGCGCTGGGCGGACAGGCCCTCCAGCGCCGGCAGCTCATACAGCGGATGGGTCAGGTCGAAGACGAAGGTTTCACGGTCGAGCGTGCCGAGCAGGCCCTTCATCGTGGTGTTCTCGATGACCCGGCCGTGGTCGATGATCGCGATGTGGCGGCAGAGGTTCTCGGCTTCTTCCAGGTAATGCGTGGTCAGGATCACCGTGGTGCCGGCGCGGTTGATCTCCTTGAGGTACACCCACATCGATCGGCGGATCTCGATGTCCACACCCGCGGTCGGCTCGTCGAGGATCAGCAGGCGCGGGCTGTGCATCATCGCCCGCGCGATCATCAGCCGCCGCTTCATGCCGCCCGAGAGCGTGCGCGAGGCCACCTCGCGCTTGTCCCAGAGCTGCAACTGGTTCAGGTACTGCTCGGCGCGCTCGCGCGCCAGCTTGCGCGGCACGCCGTAGTAGCCGGCCTGGTTGACCAGGATCTCGAAGGGCTTCTCGAACTGGTTGAAGTTGAATTCCTGCGGGACGAGGCCGAGTTCGGCGACTGCCGCGCTGCGCTCGGTCACCACGCTTTTGCCGAAGATCCGCACATCGCCCGAGGTGGGGCGCACCAGCGAGGCGGCGATGCCGATCAGGGTCGATTTGCCGGCGCCGTTCGGGCCCAGCAGCGCGAAGAAATCGCCCTCCTCGACGGACAGGTCGATGCCCTTGAGGGCCTCGACCTTGGTGCCATAGGTCTTGCGCAGTTGTACGGTGGCCAGGGCCGGCATCGGCTTCGACGGGGGTTGGACGGGGCGCGCAGTATAGGGTGGCCTGTCCCGGCGAAAGGCCTAACCATGTCCCACCACCTCCTTCATGTCGTTCACCTGCTCGCCGCCACGCTGTGGCTGGGCGGCCTTGCACTGCTGGTGCTGTCCTGGCTGCCCGAGATGCTGCGCACCCGCGACCCGCGCCTGCTGTGGGACGCGCTGATGCGCAGCCGCTGGGCGCTGATGGCGGCGCTGGCGGTACTGGTGGGCAGCGGCCTCGGGCTCGCGTGGAACTGGCTGCCGGAGACGCGCCTGTGGTTCACGCCCGACCTGCCACTGGCGCGCCTGGTCCTGGCCAAGGTGGCGCTGGCGACCTTGCTGCTGCTGGTGCTGGCCTACTTCGAGATGCGCGTGCTGGCGCGCTTCTCGGCCGATCGCCTCGGCCGCATGGGCCTGTGCCTGGTGCTGCTGGTGCTGCTGGCGGCGGTGGCGAGCGTGGTGGGGACGGAGTTCCGCTATGGCTTGGAGGTATGAGCCCTGTGGGTCCGGATTCATCCGGACGCTTTTGGCCCGCTGATGGAAGAGCGCGAATCGGCCTCGCCGCGAGTTCATCGCGCCCAAGGGCGCTCCTACGTGGCGGCACCGAGTCCTGGGCAGGACATCGCCTGCCTATACTCCGCGGCGTGATCGCCGCCTTCCGCATTCCCCGTTCCGCCCTGCGCGCCCTGTGGGTCGCGCTGCTGGCGCTCGCCTTCGTCTGGCAGCCGGTCTTGCTGGCAGCGGGTGAGGCGCATGGTTCGGCGCATGTGCTGGCCGACGGTCATGCGCACGGCCACGGGCACGGGCATGACGCTCATCATGACCACGAGGGCGAAGCGCCCGATGCACCCCACGGCGAGGACCCCTGGCACGGACTGATGCACGTCGTGCAGTGCTGTGGCGCGTTGTGCGTGCTGCCGATCGACCTGCCGGCGCTTGCGCTAGCCGTGCCGGTGTCCGTTGCGCCGCCGATGGCACCGGCCGACAGCACGAGCCCGCTCCTGCCCCACCCTCTACGCCCTCCGATCGCCGCCTGACGCCTTGCCGGCCGCCTGCCGGTCCACCGTCCCGACGATTCCGGAGTACCGACCATGTCCACCTTGCGCGCGGCCTGTGCCGCCGTGCTGATGACCCTGTGCGCACCTGCCGCGCCGGCGGCCGAGCCGCTGTCGCTGGATGCCGCCATCGAGCGCGTCCTCGCCACCCATCCCGAACTCCAGGTCCTGGGCCATGCCGAGACCGCGCGCGCTGCGGCCATCGAGCGCGCCGGCCAGGTGGCGCCGCTGGCGATCGGCGTGGCCCTCGAAAATGCCCTGGGCAGCGGCGAGGCCGCTGGCCTGAAGGGTGTCGAGGCCAGCCTGTCGCTGGCTTCCGTCTTCGAGCGTGCCGAGCGTCGTGCGGCGCGGGTGGGCGTAGCCGAGCTGGAGCGCGAAGGCATCGACCACGAACGCCGGGCGAAGCGGCTGGACCTCGCCGCCGAGGTCGCCCGCCGCTACCTCGATGCGCTGGCGGCGCGCGCGCTCGCCGGCCTGGCCGCCGACGAACTGCGCCAGCGCGAGCAAGTGCTCGCGGCAGCGCAGCACCGCGCCCGCAGCGGCGCTGCGCCGGCTTCCGAAGCGCTCGCCGCCGACGCCGCCCGCCTGCGTTCGGCGGGCGCCCTCGCGCAGGCGCAGCGCGTTGAGGAGCACGCCCGCCGCCGGCTTGCGGTGCTGTGGGGCGCATCCAGCGCCGACTACACGCTGGCGGCAGCCGACATCGGCGCACTGCCGTCGGTGCCGGCATTCGAGGCGCTGCGGCAACAACTGCAAGACACACCCGAAATCGCCCGCCATGCCCACGAGGCCCGCCTGCGCGAGGCGCGCGTGCAACTGGCGCGCAGCGAGTCGCTGGCGGAGCTGCAGTGGGAAGTCGGCGTGCGCCGGCTCGAGGCCAGCGACGACTGGGGCCTCATCGGCAGCCTGTCGATCCCGCTCGGCAGTGCGCAGCGCGCCGGACCCGCGATCCGCGGTGCCGAGGCCGAGCTGGCGGCCGTCGAGCTCGAACGCGAGGGCACGACGCGCGCCCTCGAGGCCACGCTGACCGAGGCCTGGGCCCGGCTCGACCTGGCGGTCTCGAGCGCGCAGCGGATCGAGGCCGAATTGCTCCCCGCCTTGACCCTGGCCGCGAAGGCCGCCGAGCAGGCCTACGCGGCGGGCGCAGCCAGCCAGCTGGAATGGGTACAGCTCCTGGCCGAGATCGGCGCCACCCGCCGCGAGCGGGTGGAGACGAGCCTCGATGCCCATCGCGCCCGTATCGAAATCGAACGCCTGACCGGCCAGGTGCTGGCCACGACAAGGGAATCCTCGCCATGAGCCTGCGCCATTGCCTTCCACTGCTCGCCTTCCTCGCTCTGCTCGCCGGCTGCGGCGCGCACGAGCACGGTCACGACGATCACGGCCACGACGATCACGAGCATGACTCCCACGGCCACGGCACCCACGAGGACGAGCACGAGCAGGGCCCGAACGGTGGCCGGATGCTGCGCGAGGGCGACGTCGCGGTCGAACTGAAGATCTTCGAGGACGGCGTACCGCCCGAGTACCGCGCCTGGCTCTACCGGGGCGAGGAGCGCCTGGCGCCCGCTGCGGGCAGCCTGGAGGTGCGCCTGAGCCGCCTCGGTGGCGTCGTCGACACCCACCGTTTCACGCCGCGCGGGGATTACCTTCTGGGCGACGGCGTGGTGTACGAGCCGCATTCCTTCGATGTCGAGGTGCGCGCGCGCATCGATGGCACGTCCGCCGAATGGCGCTACGAGAGCCACGAAGGCCGCACGCGCATTGCCGCAGCGGTTGCCGAGGAAGCCGGCATCCGCGTCGCGCCGGCCGGCCCGGGCGTGATCCGCGAGGAGCGCGAGGTGCAGGGCCTGCTGACGCTGGTCGAGGGCCGTCATGCGCGGCTGTCGGCGCGCTTCCCGGGGCCGATCAAGAGCCTGACGGTGGGTGTCGGCGATACGGTGCGCCGCGGGCAGACGCTGGCGACCATCGAGAGCAATGCCAGCCTCGGCGCTTATGCGATCACCTCGCCGATCGACGGCGTGGTGTTGTCCCGTTCGGCCAGTCCGGGCGAGATCGCCGGCGAGGCGCCGCTGCTGGAAGTCGCGGACCT
>JANJUH010000354.1 GCA_024710675.1 Lysobacterales bacterium | reverse complement strand
CATGTATTCCCGGGGCGCGGCCATGGGCTGTGTGTCGTGCCCGGGGTATCCTTCGCGGGTACGACCTGAAGAAGCCCGAGCCGCGCGCGCTGTCCCGGCGCGCGCGGCTTCATTGTGCCTGAAGTTCCACTTGAGCCGAGCGTCGGACGGGGCATAATCGGCCGGGTAGGGTTGCCGCAACGGCAGCCCGGAACGGGAGGATGTACATGAAGCGGAATCTGTCTCTGGCGCGCCGCACGCTCGGCGTGGCCATCCTGTTTGCCCTGTCGGCGGGGCAATCGTTCGCGCAATCGGCACCGATCACGGCGCCCGGTCTGTCGGCACCCGGCTCGATTTCCTACGATGCCGAGGGCGTGGCCAGCATCATCGCCCAGAACGACAATGACCTCGCCTTCCTCACGGGCTACCAGCACGCCCGCGATCGTTTCTTCCAGATGGACTTCAACCGGCGCGCCGCCAGCGGCACGTTGGCCGAGATGCTCGGTGCTCCTGCGCTCGCCAACGATGTGCAGCTGCGCACCCTCGGATTGCGCCGGGCGGCCTGGGAGACCTATGTGGCGCAGCCGCAGGACATGCGCAATTTCCTGCAGTCCTACGCCAACGGCGTCAATTTCTGGCTGCGCACGAACCCCTTGCCGCCGGAGTACGCTCCCCTCGAACTGACCACTGTCGATCCGTGGTCGCCGGTCGACTCGCTGGCCATCGGCAAGGTCCTGGCCTTCCAGTTGTCCTTCGACCTCGATATCGACTTCACCCTGCGGCTGGCGGCCTACCAGGCTGCCGGACAGGCTGGCGGCTTCAACGGCACGGCACTGTTCTTCGAGGACACCCATCGTATCCAGCCCGGTGACAACCGCGTCTCGATCCCGGGCTTCCTGCAATCGATCGGCGGCCAGGGCGAGGCCGAGAAGTCGGCGTATGCCGACGTGCCCTTCGTTGCCCCGGAAGTGGTGCAGATGGCGCAGGCCTATCGCGACCAGGTCGCCGACAATCCCATCATCGGACGCGCGCTCGAGTTCCGCGAAAACCGAGGCGCCAGCAACTGGTGGATCGTCGCCGGAGACCGCACGGCGACGGGCAAGCCCATCATCGCCAACGATCCCCACCTCGGGCTCGACACGCCCTCGATCTTCTACGAAAACCGCCTGTACTCGGCGGAACTGCGCGGCGGCGTGCCCTACACCTTCAGCGGTTCCTCCTTCGCCGGCATCCCGGGCGGCGTGCTCGGCTGCTCCGAGCGCGCGTGCTGGGGTTCGACGGTGCACCCGATGGATGTCACCGACATCTTCCAGGAGCGCTTCCGCCTCAACACCTACGGCCTGCCGACGCACACGATCCATGGCAACACGGTCGAGCCGGTGGTCTGGGTCTTCCAGAGCTACTTTGCCAACAACATCGGTGATGGTCAGCCGAACACCATCGGCCGCGTGAATTCGATCGGCTACACCAATGGCGGCGTGACCGTCATCGTGCCGCGCCGCAACAACGGGCCGGTGCTGTCGATCACCGGCGACACCGGCCTGTCCGTGGCCTACACCGGCTGGGGCGCGACCAACGAGTTGCAGTCCTTCCGCGCCCTGCCGCGCACCCGCAACGTGCAGGAGTTCCGCGAGGCGCTGAACCTGTTCGACGTGGGCTCGCAGAATTTCGGCTACGCCGATGTGGACGGCAACATCGCCTACTTCACCGCGGCCGAGAACCCGCTGCGCACCGACCTGCAGACTTTGGGGCGCCCGGATGGGGGCATTCCGCCCTTCATCATCCGCGATGGCACCGGCGCCCTGCAGCACGACTGGCTGCCGCGGACCAGCAACCAGCCCGGGCAGTCGCTGCGTTTCGAGATCCTGCCGCCGGCCGAAATGCCCTTCGTGATCAATCCCTCGCGTGGCTACATCGCCAATGCGAACAACGATCCGGTCGGCGTCACCCTGGACAACAACGCGCTCAACCAGTTGCGCCCGGGTGGCGGCATCTACTACCTCAACCATGCGTATTCGGCCTTCCGCATGGGTCGCATCGACCGCATCCTCGAGCAGCGCCTGGCTTCCGGGCAGCCGGTGACCGTCGAGCAGATCAAGCAGGCGCAGGCCAACAACCAGCCGCTCGATGCCGAGAAGCTGACGCCCTTCCTGCTGCAGGCGGCTGCCAATGCGCGTCAGCCGAATGCGTGGGCCGAGCTGCGCACGCTGATCCAGGATGCGCGTGTGGCCGCGGCGATCGATCGCCTGGCGGCGTGGGACTATTCGACGCCGACTGGCATCCGTGAAGGCTTCGACCCGGGCGACAACCCGGCCGCGTTGCCCGAGCCCAGCGCCACCGAGGTGCGCAACTCGACGGCAGCGACGGTCTTCGCGATCTGGCGTTCCTTTGCGATCAACAGCGTCGTGGACGGCACGCTCAACCGCGCCGGCCTGACCAGCCTGCCGGGCTCCGAGGAATCGGTACGCGCGATTCTGAACCTGCACGAGCGTATCCCGATCGCGCGTGGCTACGGTGCCAGCGGACTGAACTTCTTCCAGGTGAGCGGAGCGCCGAGCCCCGAAGCAGCCCGCGACGCGCTGCTCCTGCGCGCGCTGCGTGACGGCCTCAATGCGCTGTCCAGCAATGACTTCGCGGCGGCCTTCGCCAACTCGACAAACCTGGATGACTACCGCTGGGGTCGTCTGCACCGCATCGTGTTCGACCATCCGTTGGGTGGGCCGTTCAACCTGCCGGGTCCGAACCCCTACGGATTCTCGAACCTGTCGCCGAACCTGCCGGGTGTCGCCCGTCCGGGTGGCTACGAGGTGCTCGACGCCTCCGGTCACTCGACCCGCGCACGCACGGTCAATGGCTTCATGTTCGGCAGCGGCCCGGCAAGGCGCTTCGTCGGCTCGATGACCAATCCCATCGTGGCGGAGAACATCCACCCCGGCGGACAGTCCGGCGTTATCGGTAGCCCGACCTATGCCAGCCAGCTCGGGCGCTGGCTGACCAACAACTACAAGCCCCTGCTGATCCGCCAGAGCGACGCGGTGGCTGGCGAACGCCAGCGCCTCGAGTTCCGGCCCTGAGGCACCGGCGCCCCGGATCAGCGTGATCCGGGGCGCCTTTGCGGGCACTGCCATGGAAGATCCCGACAGGGCCAGGAAGCACCTGGCCGCCGCCGATCCCGCCCTCGGCGAGTGGATGGCCCGCATCGGGCCGGTGGCGCCACCGCGCCCGACGCGCTTTCTCCTGGTCGATGCCCTCGGCCGTTCCATCCTTTACCAGCAACTCCACGGCAAGGCCGCGGAGACCATCATCGGTCGTGTCGAGGCAGCGATCGGCAGCCGCCGGTTGACGGCGCGGGCACTCCGCGCGGTGCCCGAGGAGGCCTTGCGCGCCGCGGGTGTCTCCGGCGCCAAGGCGCGGGCATTGAAGGACCTCGCCGAGAAGGCCGCGGCGCGACAGCTCCCGACGGTGGAGCGACTGGCGGACATGGACGACCAGGCCATCATCGATGCCCTTACCCTGGTCCGCGGCATTGGCCCGTGGACCGCGCAGATGCTGTTGATGTTCAGGCTAGGCCGGCCTGATGTGCTGCCGGTCAGCGACTACGGCATCCGTGCCGGCGCCCAGCTCGTGCACGGACTGGAGGCCTTGCCGGACGCTCGTGAACTGACGGAAAGGGCCGAGCCCTGGCGCCCGTTCCGCAGCCTCGCCTGCCTGTATCTTTGGCGGGCCCTCGATGTCTCCCGCCAGGTCCCCCGATGAGTCCCGATGAGTTGTTTCGTGCGTTGACGCTGGAAAGCCTGTCGACGAGCAGCCTGCGGGCGGAGATCCCGACCGGCTCCGATCCGCGTGCGGCGTCCGAATGCCACGCCCACGTCGAGTTCCAGTTGACGCCGAGCGCCGTCGAGGGCTCGCAGCCCCCGCAATTTGCCCTGCACATCCGCCTGGGCTGTATCGGCACGCCGCTCCGGGCCGGGCAGCGCACCCAGCGCCTGTTCGAGATCGAGATCAAGTCGATGGCGATCTATCGCCAGGGTGCTGCGCCCGTCAGCCTCGCCGAATTCGGCAGCTACCACACCGCCTTCGCCCGCCAGCTCTTCCCGGCGCTGGTCAGCCGTGCCCAGGACCTGCTGGATCGTTTGGGCCTCAACGCCGTGCGCCTGCCGCTCGATTTGCCGCAGGATGTGTCGCAGCCGGCGGAGGTGGCGACTGGGGTGTTGAATTGAGCCGGGTCCCGCGTCGCCGGTTGCTGCAGGAGCTTTGCCGCATTTCGAAGCCAGTGAGTGGTGAGTGGCAGAAGCTCGCTCCGCTCATCATTCCGGCGCAGGCCGGAATCCAGTGCTTTTCCCACGACCTGTGGCAAGGACGATCTGGATCCCGGCTTTCGCCGGGATGACGAGGACGGAGCCGTGCTCAGGTAGGCGGAAGAGCGTCGGCATGAATGCCGACCCACGGGCCTGCGATGCCTTTGTGGGTCCGGATAAATCCGGACGCTCTTGACCGCTTTTGCCAGTCACCACTCACCACTGAGCGCGCCGCAGGCGCACGGACCACTCACTCGCTCCCCGCGCCGCAGGCGCACGGACCACTCATCGCCATTGGACCTACTCCTCCTCACCTCCCAGCACCCGCCAGATCCCGCTCGCGAACGCAACCCGCCGCTGCTGGTCGAAGATCTCGGCGGCGACGAATACGAGGTTGCGGGTTCGGCGCAAGAGGTGCGCTTCGCCATAGATCCAGCGGTTCGGGAAGGCGGCGGCGAGGAACTTGAGGTCCATTTCGACGCTCACGCGTGCATGGTCTTCGCCGATCTCGTCGCCGATGCCGCGGTACAGCACGTATTCGGCAAAGCTCGCGATCACGCCGCCGTGGACCACGTTCTCCGGGCTCAGATGGCGGCCGTCGAGCAGCAGGGCGCGACGCATGCCGTGGGGCAGGGCGATCTCGTAGAAGGGCCCGACATGATGCGAGAAACCGGCCTGGCGCGGGGCCAGTTTCAGGCGGGGGCGTTGGGTGGATTCGTCGTGTTCTGCACTCATCGGTGATTGGGGCTAGATGGCCGCGATGGGCAGCGAAGTCTCCATTCTGCCCGAGTCGGTCCGCCGCGGTGTCGATCAGGTCTCCGCAAGGACCAGGTCCGCGCCCTTCTCGGCGATCGCGATGGTCGGCGCGTTGGTGTTGCCGCTGACCAGGCGCGGCATGATCGAGGCGTCGATGACACGCAGGCCGGCGATGCCATGGACCTTCAGGCGCGCGTCGACGACCGCCTCGCCCTCGCGCCCCCTCCTGCAGGTGCCGACCGGGTGGTAGATGGTCTCGGCCTTGCGGCGGATGAAGCCGGTCAGCGCGGCCTCGTCGCGGGCATCGGGACCGGGCAGCAGTTCGCCGGCCGAATAGCGGGCGAAGGGCGCGGCGGCGAAGATCTCGCGGGCGATGCGGATGCCGTCGATCAGGATCGGCAGGTCGGCCGGGTCCGACAAATAATTCGGCAGGATCCGCGGCGGCGCCAGCGGATCGGCGCTGGCCAGCTCGATCCGGCCGCGGCTCTCCGGCCGCAGCGCGCAGGCGTGCATCGTGTAGCCGTAGCCCGGCAGCTTGTTGCGGCCGTGGTCGTCGAGCAGGGCCGGGACGAAATGGAACTGCAGGTCCGGACGGCCGCCGCGCGCATGACGCGAGCAGGCGAAGCCGCCGGCCTCGGCGACGTT
>JANJUH010000331.1 GCA_024710675.1 Lysobacterales bacterium | reverse complement strand
ATACCGACGTGTTGATCGCCGAGCGCTACGCCGACGAGTCGCTCGAATACCTGGCGCGTGTCGAAATCCTCGATGCCCTGCAGGACCGACTCTTCCTCGGTGAAAAGAAGGACTACCTCGGCTGGAAGCGCGAGCGCGCCGATCGCACCGGCGCAGCCGAACTGGCGGTGCTCGACAGCCAGCGGCAGAGCCAGACGCAGCGCGTCGCGGACCGGGAGGCGGACCAGACCGCGCTGGAACTGCTGGCGCCGCACGATGGCGTGTTCATGCTCGACAGCGACTGGTCCGGCGAGAAGCCGCGAGTGGGCGCGATGCTGTGGGCAGGGCAGGAGTTCGCCAGCCTGCCCGATCCGGCGGCGCTCGAGTTCGAGTTTTCGCTGCCGCAGCTCGATGCCGCCGGCATCGAGGTCGGCACGCCGATCACCCTGCATCCGGCCGGCCGACCGCAGGCGCTGATCTCCAGCAGCGTCTCCTGGGTCGCCACCAGCGCACAACCGGCCAGCCGGCAGAACCCGGTCAAGCGCGTCAAGATGAAGGCCAAGTTGCCGGATGCCGAGGTACGCCGCCTGGGGCTGGTGCCGGGACAGAGCCTCGTCGCCCGCGTCCATGCACTGCGCGCCGAGCAGGCGATCACGGTGGCCAACATCGCGCTGATCGACGAGGGCAACGGCAGTGCCGTCGAAGTCCTCGCGGGCTCGCGCCGCGAACGTCGTCCGGTCACGCTGGGGGCACGCGGCACGATGCGCAGCGAGGTCAGCGCCGGCCTCGAGGCGGGTGAAGCGGTGGTCCTGGCGCCGGCGCGCGGGGAGGCGAAATGAGTCCGAAGCCCTGGCGCGAGGCGCTGGAAGAGCTGTCGCGGCGCAAGCTGCGGACGGGCTTGACCCTGCTCGGCCTGATCTTCGGCGTCGGCGCCATCGTCGCCATGCTCGGCGTCGGCGAGGGCTCGCGCCAGGAAGCGCTGGCCCTGGTCGAGGGCCTCGGCCTGCGCAACCTGATCGTGGAGTCGCGCCCGGCCGAGGGCGATGCGCTGCGCGAGGCCCGCGCGCGCAGCCCGGGCCTCACCCTGGCCGATGCCGAGGCGGCGCTGGCCGTGGTGCCGGGCGCCGAAGCCATCGCCGCCGAAAAGCGCATCCGCATCCACCAGGCCTACAGCGATCTCGCTGCCGCCGAAATCGAGGCGAGCGCGGTCTCGGGTGCCTACTTCGAGCTGGCCAGCCTGGTCGTCGAACGCGGTCGCGGGCTGACCGCCGATGACGAGGCGGCGATCGCCCAGGTCGCGGTGCTCGGCCCCAAGGCTGCCGCGAGCCTGTTCCCGGACAGCGAGCCGATCGGCCAGTGGATCAAGCTCAACCATGCCTGGTTCGAGGTGGTCGGCATCCTCGCCGATCGCGACCTCGCCCAGTCCGATTTCGAGGGCGTCCCGCTCGGCCTGGAGGCGCAGCGGGTCTACGTACCACTGGCCAGCGCCCAGGCAAGGCTGCGCTTCCAGCCGATCGAGGATCCCATCGATCGCTTCCTGCTGCGCGTGGCCGACCCGGAACAGATCGGCCCCGGCAGCCAGGTGCTGGCTGCGCTGATGGACCAGCGCCACGGCGGCGTCGCCGACTACACGCTGGTGGTCCCCGCGCAGCTCTACCGGCAACACCAGCAGACCCAGCGCATCTTCCGCATCGTGATGGGTGCGATCGCCGCGGTAAGCCTCCTGGTCGGCGGCATCGGCATCATGAACATCATGCTGGCCAATGTCCTGGAGCGCCGGCGCGAGATCGGCCTGATGCGTGCCATCGGCGCGCGCCAGCGCCATGTCGTCGAGCAGTTTCTGCGCGAGGCGGCACTGATCTGTGGCATCGGCGCTGTCGCCGGGCTGCTGTTCGGCACTCTGCTGGCCTATGTCATTGCGCTGCTGGCCGACTGGCCCGTGGCCTGGGCGCCGATCCCGGTGCTGCTCTCGGCCACCCTGTGCGCGGTGGTCGGACTGGCTTTCGGCGTCTATCCGGCACGCCAGGCCGCCCGGCTCGATCCTATTGCCGCGCTGCGCAGCGACTGAGGGCGGGGTCGGCCAGTCGCTGCGGCCAGCGCGGCCGTTTCCGATCGTGATCAAACGCCCACCGTGTCCGAATGCGGCCCTGGCCTGGGCTATCGTCGTCGCTCTGACGATCACCGGGGAACCGCGATGAGCCAGCTGATGACCCTGGTGCTGCTGCTCGGCCTGGCTGCCAGCGCAGCAGCCGCCCAGGCGCCCGATCTCCGCGATGACCCGGCCGCGCGCTCGGTCGCGACGCTGGAGGCGCCCGACGCCCGCGCCGAAGCCATCCGCGCGCGGTACACCAAGCACGAGTACCGCATCCCGATGCGCGACGGCGTGCGCCTGTTCACCTCGGTCTACGTCCCCAACGATGTCGACCGCGGCCAGAGCTATCCGATCCTGATGGTGCGCACGCCCTACAGCGTCGCGCCCTATGGCGCCGATCGCTACCGCGCAGCGCTGGGGCCCACCGAGGACTGGGAGAAGGAGGGCTTCATCTTCGTTTTCCAGGACGTGCGTGGCCGCCACATGAGCGAGGGCGAGTTCGTCAACATGCGTCCGCACCAGCCGGGCAAGCGCGGGCAAGAGGTGGACGAATCAAGCGATACGCACGACAGCGTCGACTGGCTGCTGGCGAAACTCGCCGGCAACAACGGCAAGATCGGCATCTGGGGCATCTCCTACCCCGGCTTCTATGCCTCGATGGCCGCCATCGATACCCATCCCGCGATCAAGGCGATCTCGCCGCAGGCGCCGATCGCCGACTGGTGGATCGGCGACGACATGCACCGCAACGGCGCCTTCAACCTGCAACTGGCCTTCGGTTTTTTCCAGGGCTTTGGTCGGCCTCGCCCGCAACCGGTGGACGACGAGGAATGGAAGCGCTTCGACTTCGGGAGCCCCGACGCCTGGCAGTACTACCTCGACCTGGGCCCGCTCTCGAACGTCCCTGCACGCTTCCCCGAGCCGGTGGCCTTCTGGCAGGACATCGTCGCGCACCCGGACTACGACGCCTTCTGGCAGGCCCGCAACATCCTGCCGCACCTGAAGGGCGTCAAGGCTGCGACGCTGGTGGTCGGTGGCTGGTATGACACCGAGGATCTCTACGGACCTCTGCAGACTTACGCCGCGATCGAGCGGATGAACCCGGGCACGCGCAACACGCTGGTGATGGGTCCCTGGCCGCACGGCGGCTGGGCACGCGGCAAGGGCGAGCGCCTTGGTGACACCGACTTCGGTTTCGCCACCGCCGAGACCTTCCAACCGCTGATGCTGGCCTTCTTCAAGCACCACCTGAAGGGCAGCGAGGACCCGGCATTGCCCGAGGCGATGGTCTTCGAGACCGGCGCCAATCGTTGGCGGTCCTTCGATGCCTGGCCGCCCAGGAACACGCAGCTCCGCACGCTGCACTTCGAGGCCGGCGGCCGCCTGTCCTTTGCCGCACCCAGCGCGCCGGGCCAGGACGAATACCTGAGCGATCCGGCGCGTCCGGTGCCCTACACCCAGGAGATCAGCCAGCGCTGGAGCCGCGACTACATGAGCGAAGACCAGCGCTTCGCCGCCCGGCGTCCGGACGTGCTGGTCTACCAGACCGAGCCGCTGACCGAAGACCTCACCCTCGCCGGCCCCATCCAGGCCGAACTCTGGTTCAGCACCAGCCAGACCGATGCCGATGTGGTGGTCAAGCTGATCGATGTCTGGCCGGGCGAGCCCAGGGGCTGGACCGAGCGCGACCACGAATCCGGCCGCAAGAACCGTGGCGGCCAGCAGACACTGGTCCGAGGTGAGCCAATCCGCGCGCGCTACCGGGAATCGTGGTCACAGCCGATGCCCTTCGAGCCGGACGTCCCGGCACGCGTCGCCTTCGAGATCGACGATGTCTTCCACACCTTCCAGCGCGGCCACCGGATCATGGTGCAGGTGCAATCGAGCTGGTTCCCCTTCATCGACCGCAACCCGCAGCGCTATGTCGCGAACATCTTCGAGGCGAAAGCCGAGGACTACGTGAAAGCCACCCATCGCCTGCACCGGGGGCCGGAAATGCCGAGCCGGCTGGAGATCCGGGTGTTGCCGGCGGCAGACCAGCAGACGCCGTAGCCGTGGGCTGAAGACGAAAGCGCCCCCTTGCCTGATCGCCCATTCCGGTCGACGATGGCGACAGCCGATCACGGAATCGACCGATGGCCGGAACCCCCGGCGAACTCGGCCTCAGCTTCGAGGCCTATCTGGAACAGGAGCGCAGCGCGACCGTCAAGCACGAGTACGCGGCCGGACATGCCTATGCGATGGCCGGAGCCAGCGAGCTGGCATAACGGCATTGCGCTGAACCTGGCCGCCTTCCTGCACGGCGCGACGCGCGAACGTCCGTGCAGGGCCTTGGTGAGCGACATGCGCGTCGCCATCGACCAGGTCGTGTACTACCCCGACCTGATGGTCTGCTGCGAGGCCGATGACAGCGATCCCTGGCTCAAGCGCGCACCCTGCCTGGTCATCGAGATCCTCAGCGAGAGCACCGAGCGCATCGACCGCGGCGAGAAGCTCCACAACTAACGCCGCATTCCGACACTGCGCGCCTACCTGCTGGTGGCGCAGGACGCGATGCGCGTCGAGGTCTACCGTCGCGATGGCGCAGACGACTGGCGCTACGAGGTACACGAAGGCCCCGAGGCGCGCATCGCGCTCGACTGTCCGCCTGCCGAGCTGTCGCTGGCCGAAATCCACGAACGGATCGCGTTCCCCGATTGAGCGCGCGAAAGCGTCGGGATGAATCCCGACCCACAGGAGCGGCGCTGGCCTGCTCTGCTGGGTCCGGATTCATCCGGACGCGTTTTTGAGGGCCCGAGCGCCGGACCCGAGTCCCGAGCCCCGCGTGGACTGCGATACTCCGGCGATGGAAACGGTCTTCGAGGCCCGCGGCCTCACCAAGGTCTATCGGCTGGGCGAAGTGGAGATCCACGCACTGCGCGGCGTGGATCTCGATCTCTACGCCGGCGAATTCGTCGTGCTGCTCGGTCCCTCGGGCTCGGGCAAGTCCACGCTGCTGAACATCCTCGGCGGGCTCGATGTCCCCACCGCCGGCAAGGTGCGCTATCGCGACCATGACTTGTCGACCGCCGGCGAGGAGGCGTTGACCCGTTTCCGCCGCGAGCATGTCGGCTTCGTCTTCCAGTTCTACAACCTGATCCCCTCGCTGACCGCCCGCGAGAACGTCGAGGTGGTCACCGAGATTGCCGAACGGCCCATGCCGGCCGCAGAGGCGCTCGGACTGGTAGGGCTCGGCGATCGCCTCGATGCCTTTCCGGCGCAGCTCTCCGGTGGCCAGCAGCAGCGCGTCGCGATCGCGCGCGCCATTGCCAAGCAACCCGAGGTGCTGCTCTGCGACGAACCCACCGGCGCGCTCGATTCGGCGACCGGCGTTCATGTGCTCGAAGCGCTGGAGGAGGTCAACCAGCGCCTGGGCACGACCACCGTGGTCATCACCCATAACGCGGGCATTTCGGCGATGGCGCACCGGGTGATCCACCTGCATGACGGACGCATCGTCAAGATCGACCACAACGCCCGGCGAAAGCGCGCGGCGGAAGTGAGTTGGTGAGAGCCCTCGACCGCAAGCTGCTGCGCGATCTCTGGCACCTGCGCAGCCAGGTGCTGGCGATCGTGCTGGTGATGGCCAGCGGCATCGCGACCTACCTGATGTCGGTGGCGAACCTCGATTCGCTCACCGCGACGCGGGCGCGCTTTTACGCCGAGTACCGCTTCGCCGATGTCTTCGCCAGCATCAAGCGCGCGCCCTTGTCGCTGGGGCCGCAGATCGAGGCCATCGACGGCGTCGGCCTGGTCGATCTCGGCATCCTCGCGCCGATGCGGCTCACCCTCGAGGGCTTTCCGGACCCGATCCGCGGCATCCTGGTCTCGCTCCCCGATGACGGCGAGAAGGCGCTGAACCAGGTCTACCTGCGCGCCGGGCGCATGCCGCGTCCCTATGCGCAGGACGAGATCGTGGTCTCCGAGGCCTTTGCCAGCGCCCATGGCATCGAACCCGGCGCCGTGCTCGATGCGGTGGTCGCCGGTCGCCGCGAGCGCTATCGAATCGTCGGCGTCGGCATCTCGCCCGAGTACGTCTACCAGATCCAGGCCGGTGCGGCCTTCCCGGACTTCAAGCGCTTTGTCGTGGCCTGGATGGGTCGCCACGCGCTCGAAGCCGCCTACGACATGGACGGCGCCTTCAACCAGCTCGCGATCCGGCTGGCGCCCGGGGCGCGCCCGGAAGCCGTCATCGACCGCCTCGACCCCTTGCTGGAGCGCTACGGCGGACTGGGCGCCATCGCCCGCGAGGACCAGCTCTCGCACAAATTCCTGTCGGCCGAGTTCGACCAGTTGAAGACCATGGCGACGGTCTTCCCGGCGGTGTTCATGAGCGTCGCCGCCTTCCTGCTCAACGTGGTCTTTTCGCGGCTGATCGCCACCCAGCGCGACCAGATCGCGATCCTCAAGGCCTTCGGCTACGGCAACGGCGCGATCGGACGCCACTACGCGGCGATGGTGTCGATCGTCGTCGCCCTCGGATCGGCCGCTGGCATCGCCGGCGGCATCTGGCTGGGCTCGCTGCTCGGCGGGCTGTACATGGAGTTCTATCGTTTCCCCTATCTCGACTTCGTGCTGCAGCCGGGCAGCGTCGCCGCTGCCGTGGCCATTTCGCTGACTGCCGCGCTGGCTGGCGCCACCGTGGCCTTGTTGCACGCGGTACGCCTGCCGCCGGCCGAAGCCATGCGCCCGGAAGCGCCGCCGCGCTACTCGCGCACCCTGCTCGAACGCCTGGTCCCGGCCGCCTGGCTGGACCAGCCGACGCGGATGATCGTGCGCCAGATCTCGCGCCGGCGCGGCAAGGCGCTCTTGACCATTGTCGGTATCGCGCTGGCCTCGGGCGTGCTGACCATCGGCCTGTTCCAGCAGGATGCACTGAACTTCATGGTCGATCGCCAGTTCGCGCTCGCCCAGCGCAACGATCTGTCCGTGAGTTTTGTCGAAGCCGAGGGCTACGACGCCGCCGACGAGTTGCGTCGCCTGCCCGGCGTGCTCGCGGTGGAGGGCTTGCGCTCGGTCCCGGTGCGCTTGCGCAAGGGACCGCGGATGGTGCGCGCGGCGATCGAGGGCATCCCCGACGGTGCGCACATGAAACGGGTCCTGTCGACGACCGGTGCGGTGGTCGGCATGCCGCCCGATGGCCTGCTGCTGACCGACTTCCTGGCAGCGATGCTCGGCGTGGGTCCAGGCGACACCGTCGAAGTCGAACAGTTGCAAGGGGAACGGCGCCGCCTGGAAGTCGTCGTCGCCGGCACCGTGCAGGAGTACATCGGCATCAATGCCTACATGGAACTCGATGCGCTCAATCGCCTGCTCGCAGAGGGCGAACGCATCAGCCACGCGCTGCTGGCGATCGACCCGGCGTACGAGGGGGCGATTCAAGCGGCCCTGGAAGAACGCCCCGGCGTCACCGCGATCGGCGCGCGCAAGGCGGCCATCCAGAACTTCTACGACACCATGGCCGAGTCGCTGCTGATCTTCACCTTCATCGCCACCCTGCTGGCCGGACTGATCGCCTTCGGCGTGCTCTACAACACCGCCCGCATCGCCTTGGGCGAACGCGGCCGCGAGCTGGCGTCCTTGCGCGTACTCGGCTTCACCCGCGGGGAAGTCGCCTACATCCTGGTCGGTGAATTGGCGCTGCTGACACTCGCCGCGATCCCGGTCGGCTGGGTCGTTGGCCAAGGTCTCGCTTACGCGATCACTGCGGGCCTGCAGAGCGAGCTGTATCGCGTGCCGGCCTATCTCAGCCTGAAAACCCACGCCAGCTCGACCATGGTCGTCCTGATCGCCGCACTGGCCTCGGCACTGTTCGTCATCCACCGCGTGCGCCACCTGGATCTGATCGAGGTGTTGAAGACTCGGGAGTGAGCGAGGAGCAACAGCGGGGCGGGGGGGGGGGGGGGGGGGGGGGGGGGGG
>JANJUH010000291.1 GCA_024710675.1 Lysobacterales bacterium | reverse complement strand
ATGCCCCGGTAGTCGGATTCGCGGTGGAGCGCTCGGCCGGCGAACCCGAGCTCGCCGCCCAGCCGCCCGAGTCCGGCCGGCAGCAAGCCAAGCAGGCCGCGCGCACTCAGCGACTTTCCGGAGCCCGAGGCACCGACGAGGCCGATCCGTTCGCCAGCGCGGATGGCGAGGTCCAGCGTGACCAGCGGCCGTCCCGGCGTGCCGATGCGAAGCTCGCGGGCGCGCAGCAGTTCATCCCGCATGGCCAGTCTCCGCGGCGAGCTGCGTGCGCAGGCGGTCGCCGAGCCAGCCGAAGCCGAGCAGCACCAGCGCCAGCGTGATCGCCGGCACCCACAGTGTCCACGGTGCGAAAGCCATGTCCTGCACGCCTTCCGCCAGCAGCGTGCCCAGGCTGCCGGCGCGGTCGCTGGGGCCGAGTCCGAGGAATGCCAGGAAGGATTCGACCAGGATCGCCTGCGGTACCAGCGTGCCGAAGGCGGTCAGCGCTGCGGGGACCAGATTCGGCCCCAGGTGCCGAAGCAGGATCCGCGCCGTCGACGCGCCCTGCACCTGCGCGGCAACGATGAACTCATGGCTGCGCAGCCGGCGCGCCTCGGTGCGCATCAGGCGCGTCGCATCGAGGGCGCCATAGCTGCCGACCAGCAGCGCGAGCAGGCCCAGCGAGGGCTCCAGCACCGCCAGCAGCAGCACCGTGACCAGCAGCAACGGCAGGCTGGACGCGATATCGACCAGGCGCATCAGGCTCTCGTCGAAGGCGCCGCCGCGATAGCCGGCCAGCGCGCCCAGGATCAGGCCCAGCAGCAAGGCCACCACGCCCGCCAGGGCGCCGATCGCCAGCGAGACCAGGGTCCCGGCAGCGACACGGGCGAGCAAATCGCGGCCGATCGCATCGGTGCCCAGCCAGTGGCCGTGTTCCACGCCCGGCGCGAGCAGCGCCTGGCCCCAGTAGGGATGGTCGGGTGCGTGCGGCCAGAAGGCGGCGACGCTCACACCCGCCAGCGTCAACAGCAGCAGCAACGCGAGGGGCGCACGCGCAGCCCGCAGCGCGCTCCCCATCAGCTCCGCCGGACGAGGCTGGCCAGGTCGATGTCCTCGGGTGCGATGGGCTCGCCCAGCAGGTGGCCCTGGGCGTAATCGGCGCCACACTCGCCGACCATGCGCAGCGTGTGCACGCCATCGACGTGCTCGGCGATGACCTTGAGTTCGAGCGCATGCGCCAGCGAGACCATCGAACTGACCATCGTACGGTCACGGCTCGATTCGCCGAGGTCGCTGACCAGGCTGCCCTCGATCTTCACGAAATCCACCGGCAAGTGCTTCAAGTGACTGATCGAGCTGAAGCCGGTGCCGAAATCATCGAGCGCGAAGCGCACGCCGCGCTTGCGCAGGCTCTGCACGAAGCGCCTGGCGGTGTGCAGGCTGTCGATCTCGCTGGTCTCGGTGACCTCGAAGACGAGGCCACCCGCCGGCAGGCCGGCATCGCCGACCAGTCCGTCGATCAACTTGAGCGAGTCCGGATCCTGCAGCGTGGCATTGGAGAGGTTCACCGTGAAGCCGACGCGGGTGTCTTTCGGCAACCCGGAGAGCAGGCGCACCGCGCGGCTGACCACCCACAGATCGATCTTCGGCATCATGCCGACGCGCTCGGCCAAGGGCACGAAGACCGAGGGACTGATCAGGCTGCCATCACGGTTGACCATGCGGATCAGCACCTCGAACAGGGCTTCGCCCTGGCTGCGCAGGTGCAGTCGCCAGCCCTGGCGGCGCAGGGCTTCGTCCTCGATGCCGCTCATCGCCGGCACCGGCAGGATCGGCTGCAGCAGCAGGCGGAAGCGGTCCTCGTGCAGCGCCTCCTTGAGCCGCGTGATCCAGGCCGAATCCAGTTCCCGGGCGATCCGCGCATCGGCGCCCGCGACATAGATCTGGGTCTGGTCGCGGCCGCGCCGCTTGGCTTCCTGGCAGGCAACGCGTGCGTGCTCGAGTACATACTCCGCGCTCGGTGCATCGCCGCTCAGGATGGCCACGCCCACCGAGGCCGTCACCGGCACGTCGCGCCGGAACAGGTGCACCTTGCAGCTCCGGATGGCTTCGCGCAGGCCATCGGCCAGCACGAAGAGATTGTCCAGTTGCACGGCCGACAGCAGCATCGCGTAGTGATCGCTCTCGATCCGCGCCAACGCGTCGTCCTGGCGCATGCGCTGCCGCAGGACCTGGGCGACATCGGCCAGCGCACGGTCGGCGGCGCGCGCGCCGGCATGGTCGACGATCGCGTTGAAGCGGTCGAGGTCGATGTACAGCACCGCCGAATAGCCACCACGGTCGCGTCGGCGCTCGAGCTCTGCGCCCAGCGCCTGGGTCAGGCCGCGCCGGTTGGAAAGGCCGGTCAGCGGATCGTGCTGCAACTCCCAGCTCAGGCGTTCGGCGCTCTTGCGCTCGGAGATGTTGCGGAAGACCACGACACTGCCCTCGCGACGGCCGCCGATGGCCAGCGGCACCACCGTGCAGTCGACCGGGATCTCGGCGCCCTCGCGGCCGCGGAACACGGTCTCGTGGCCGGCCAGCGACTGGCCCTCGAGATAGGCGCGCGCCAGCACCGCATCGCGCGCTTCCCCGCCGTGGACCAGGGTTCGCGCGTCACGACCGACGAGCTCGGCTTCCTCGCCGTATCCGAGCAGTCTCAGCGCCGCCGGGTTGGCGAAGGAGATCGTGCCCTCACCATCGACCCCGTAGACGCCATCGCCCACCGATTGCAGGATGCCGTCGAGGCGCTGGCGCTCGGTCTCCACCGCCTTTTGGGTCTGGATCGTGCGCGCCAGCGCCTTGATTCGCGCCAGGGTCAGTTCGAGCACCTCGTTCTTGAACAGGCAATCCATCGCGCCGGCTTCGAGGCAGCGCTTGATGATCGCGTCCTTGTAGCTGCCGGTGATGATCGCGATCGGCATCTGTTTGGTGGCCGGCAGGGCCACCAGGCGGCGCGTCAACTCGTCGGCATTGCCGTCCGGCAGGTAGTAATCGAGGATCGCGAGGTCGTAGTTGCCCGTGGAGCCCTTGGCCAGGCCTTCCTGCAGAGACGCCGCCGTGTCGACGACGAAGCCGTGGTTTTCCAGCAGCTCGCGGAAGGCCAGGCGCACGCTCTGGGAGTCATCGACGAACAGGACCTTGAGCGGCGCGGCAGTGCGCGGAGCGGCGAGCGCCGCGGGCGTCGGGCCGCTGGCCTCGCCGGCCGGAATCTCCGGCGGCAGCAGTTGCCGGATTGCCGCCGGGATACGGCCAAAATTGGCCCACAGCAGCAGGAAGGCATTGCGCCGGCGCGAGAGCATCTCGGAGAGGAAGGGCGTCTTCTCATGCGATAGCACGAGGATCGGCAGCTTCGGCGCTCGGCCCTCGACGAGGCAGGCGATCAAGGCCTCGAAATCGCGGTTGTTGCGCTGTGGAGCGCCCAGCACCAGCAAGCGGCAGGTCTGCTCGCCCCGGTCGACGGCCTGGAGCCACTCGGTGGCCTCGGCGTACTTCTCGACAATGCGATCGGCCGAGAGCTGGCTGGCGCTCAGGGTGCGCTGCAGCAGGTGGCTCAGGGTGGCCGAGGTTTCGACGACGACGATGCCGGACATGGGCGGATCCGTGGTGGAGGCGGGCTGGACAGGCAACGAGCGGAACCTCCCCAGTCAGGATCCGGTCGTTGCGCACCGAAAGCTATCACGCTGTCGCGTCGACGGAGATGGCGATGTGCGGCGAGCGTCCTGGTCGCCGCTTTCCCCAGGTCTTGTTCGTGTATCGAACAAGGGGCAAGGGAAAGGGGGCAGGGGAGCAGACTCGGATCGAGGCGCGATCTTGGCGCTGGCTCGATCCCCTGCCCCCTGCCGCATGTCCCTTGTCGAATCAACGCGTTAGGGCAGACTCGCGCAGGCGGGGCTCTCGCGGTACAGCCGCGACCCTCAGCGCGCCGGCAGCGCTTCGATCCGCGTGCCTTCGCTGATGCGATCGTCCGGGTGCACGATCACCGTGGTGCCCGGGCCGATGCCTTCGAGGATTTCGGCATGGTAGGCATTGCGGCGACCAACCCGCACCGCTCGTTCGTGGCTGCGATCGCCCTCGACCACGTACAAGGCCCAGCCCTCACCGCGGCGAAAGACCGCGCCACCGGGTACGGTCAGCGCAGTGCCCGAGGACAGGATGAACTCGGCCTCCACCCGGTAGGCATCGCCCAAGCGCGACCACGCTTCCGGCGGCGAGACGAAGTCGGCGATCACCAGCACGCGTTGTTCTTCGACACCCAGTGCCGAGACCTTGGTGAACCCCACCGGCTCGACCCGGCGCACGCGCGCCTCGAGCGGCTGCTCGCCACCCCAGCGGTGCAGGCGCACCGCCATGCCGGGCGACACCCGGACGGCATCTTCGGAGAGCAGGTCCACCTCGATTTCCAGGCTCGCCGGATCGCCGATCTCGAGCAAGGCTTCGCCGACCGCGACGGGACCGGCGCTCTCGCGCAGGCGCAGCAGCACCAGACCGGCGACCGGTGCGCGCACTTCGAGCACGGCACCATTGCTGGCCGGCTGACCCTGCTGCTCGAGCAGCGCGAGTGCCGCCTCGTGTTGGGCCCGCGCCAGGTCACGTGCGTAGCGCGCCGCCGAACGCTCGGCTCGCGCCTGCGCCAGCGCGGCCTCGGCGCGGTCGCCGTCGAAGCGCGAGAGCGTGCCTTGCGCGACCAGCGGCTGCACACGCCCGGCTTCGCTCGCCGCGAGCTTCTCCCCGGCCAGCGCGGCACGCAAGCGCGCCTCGGCCTGTTCGACCGCGGCCGCCAGTGCACGGGCCTCACCCTGCAGGCGGTCGCGGGTGCCCGGATCCCACAGGCTGCCGCTGGCCGCGTGAATGCGTGCCAGCACCTGGCCCGATTCGATGCGATCGCCCGGGCGCCACTCGATGCGCTCGGCTTGCCCTGCGACCGGCGCGCTGATGCGATAGCGGTGCACCAGCCGGGTCCGGCCCTCTTCGCGCAGGCTCTCGACCAGTTCACGCTCGTTGGCGACGGCGGTTTCGACATGTACGCGCTCACCGCGGAAGCCGAACCAGAGGATGGCCGCTGTCACCGCGGCCAACGCGATGAGGCCGGCGCGCAAGGGCCGGGAGCGCAACGCGCTCACGCGCCCTCCCCGGGCGATTGACCGGCCTGTTCCGCCGCCTTGCGGCGCTTCATCGCTGCCAGTTCGGCGCGCAGCAGGGCCGAGTTCCTGCCATCCACGGCCGCCTGCGCCCGGGCTCCGGCGAACAGGAAGATGGTGACCAGGCCCCCGAGCGCGAAGCCGATCGGCGCATAGACCCCGCGCACGGGATCGGTGCTGACGAAGCTGCAACTGAACAGGCAGAGCAGGGTGAAGGCGAGGGCGATCCAGCGCATGGCGGCGGACTGAGGCAAGGCGAAGCAGAAGTCTGCCAGCAAGCGGGCCGGTGTGCTGCCGATCGATCCACGAATGTGTGATTGCCGGCGCGATGTGCACGGCTATAGTCGGGGCATCACCGATTGCCGCCGCTGCCATGCCGATCGAAGCCGAGCGCCTGAAACACCTGTATCCGCTGGATTCGCTGAGGCCCGAGCACCTCGAAGTGGTCGCCCGCGAGGTCGATGTGCTCGAGATCGGCCACGGCCACGAGTTGTTCAAGGCCGGCGAGGAGGACGAGACCACCTACTACCTGCTGTCGGGCATCGTCACCGGCGAGTATCCCGATGGCAAGCGCAAGGACATCGCCGCGGACTCCTTGCAGGGGCGTTACCCGATCGGTGACCTGATGCCGCGGCGCTTCACCGCCCGGGTGCTGTCGCTGGCGGCCACCATCGCCAGCATCGACCGCCGCTTCCTCGAGCGCATGATCACGCTGGACCAGCTCACCCGCAGCCCTTCCTTCAAGTTGCTCGACAAGAACGCGGACGGCAACCGCTGGATCTTCCGCCTGCTGCAGAGCCATGCGCTGCGGCGCGTGCCGGCCGGCAACCTCGAGCGCCTGTTCTCGCGTTTCGAGGAGATCGAGGTGGCCGCGGGGCAGACCATCGTCCGTGAGGGCGACGACGGCGACTACTTCTACGTGATCAAGGACGGCGCCGCCTCGGTCAGCCAGGCCGGCGACGGTGACCCGGCGGTGGTGGCCTACCTCGTCCGCGGCGACAGCTTCGGCGAGGACGCGCTGCTCTCCAACAGCGTGCGCAACGCGACCGTGACGATGATGAAGGCCGGCCGCCTGATGCGCCTCGGCAAGAGCGACTTCGGCGAGCTGCTGAAGCAACCCAATGTCGACTGGATCACGCCCGGCAAGGCCTCGATCCTGGTCCGCCAGGGCGCCGGCATCGTCGACGTGCGCCTGCCCGAGGAATTCGAGGAACGCTCCATCCGTGGCGCCGTCAACATGCCCCTGTATCGCTTGCGCGAGTACGCCGTCGACCTCGACAAGGACCAGTCCTACGTCTGCTACTGCAACACCGGCGAACGCAGCGCCGCAGCGGCATTCATCCTGACCAAGCTCGGCTTCGAGGCTTACGCGCTCGCCGGCGGCCTGTCGGCCATGGTCAAGCAGATGCAGAAGAAGGCCGCGCCGGGGGCTTGAGGCGGCCCTGGCCGGACGCCGGTTCCGGCCTGTGGGGGCGCGCTTGACGCGCGAAGAGGCTTCCCCGAGGCCGGTTCCATCGCGCCACCAGGGCGCTCCCGCGGGCCGCTAGGCCCTGTCCCCCCGCAGCGCGCGCACCTTCGCTTCCAGCATTTCGGCATTGGCATCGGCGGGCGCCACCGGCTCATCCAGCACGAGATCCACCCGTGACCAGAAACGCCGCGGCAGGTTCAGGCGCTTGCCGGCCTTGGCCCAGCGGCTGAACACGCTGCCCCAGAGGCCGCGCAGCGCCATCGGGACGACCGGGACGGGATCGGCGGCGAGGATGCGCTCGACGCCGGGGCGGAAGCGCGCGATGTCGCCGTCCCTGGTCAGTCCGCCCTCGGGGAAGATGCACACCACCTGGCCGTCCTTCAGCTCGCGAGAGACCTCGGCGAAGGCGCGTTCCATCATCGCCGGGTCTTCCTTGGCGCCGGCGATCGGGATCGCCTTGGCCCAGCGGAAGAGCTGCTTGGCCACTGGCATGTCGAAGATCTTGTAGTACATGACGAAGCGCACCGGGCGCGGAATCGAGCCGAGCACGACGATCGCGTCGGTGTAGGCGACGTGGTT
>JANJUH010000254.1 GCA_024710675.1 Lysobacterales bacterium | reverse complement strand
CTGGACAGCCGTCGTGGCCGTCGCCGCATTGTTGGCCGCGTTCGGGTCGGTGGTTGCCGAAGAAGCGGTCGCCGTCGCCGACAGGTTGCTGCCGTTGGCCACGTTTGCCGCCACCAGCACCACGATCGTGGCGCTGCGATTGCCCATCGGCGTCGTCGCACCGGCCCAGGTGCACGTCACCGGGCTGGTGTTGGTGCAGCTGCCACCGGCGCTCGGCGTGGCCGAGACGAAGGAGGTGCCGGCCGGGAGCGGCAGCGAGAATGAGACGTCCTGGGCAATCGCCGGACCGCCGTTGCTGACCGTCGCGGTGTAGGAAAGCTGGGATCCCGCAGTCACCGGGTCCGGGGAATCGGTCAGCCCCATCGCGAGGTCGGCCGTCAACACCGTCACCGTTGCGCTCGCCTGCGCCGTCGCCTGGTTGACCGGACCCGCGTTGTAAGCCGTCCAGGTCGCCGTGTTGGTCGTGGTCGTGTTGATCACGGACGAGATCGTCAACCCGGCCGTCACGGTGTCAATGCTCGAACCCGGCGTCAGCGCGAAGTTGAGCCCGGTGAAGATGGTGCCCAACTGGTCATCGACCAGATCGTGGAGGTTGAGCGTGATGTTCCCCGTGTTGGTGACCGCGTAGCAGTAGTACACGGTGGTACCGGCATTGATGTCGATGGCCGTGGTAGCGGCGCACACGCCAGGTGTGGTGCCCACGGTCTTCACCAGGCTGATGGATGCGGTCGGGAAATTGAAGCTGCCAATATGGTCGAGCGCGCGACCGGCAAAGCTCGCGGGCAGCGTGTTCGTGGCGCTCAGCGTGAAGTTCGGCGCGGTCCCGGCGGGCACCGAGCACACCCAGTCGGTGTTGCCCGAGCCAGTGGACTCACCAATGCGGTGGAAGGAGCCCGGCGTGAAGCCCGTCGGGCCGCAGGGCTGCGCCCCGTACACCAGATCGGTGGCGCCACCGTCCGTGCCGCCGACCGAGTCCAGGATCGTCCAGGTCGCGCCAACGCCATCGAGTGCGCCGTTGTTGTCCGTATCGACATCAGTCCCGATCGTCGGCGCGGCGGCCGCCGTGATCAAGAGCAGACTGACCGTCCCGTTTTCGATGTCGTTCGCACCACCGAGGCCGGTCCATCCGGCGCCGGTCGCCGTCGCCACGGTTGCCTGCGGATCCACCACGTAGGTGTTGTTCTGCTGGAGGAAGACCAGGTAGCCGTTGGCTCCCAGCGTGCGACCGCCCAGATCGAACACGCGGTCGACGGCTCCCGCACCCGCACCATCACCCTCGATCTCGACCAGGTAGGTACCGGCCGGAATCGTCGCACCCGGCGTGCCGCGGATTTCGATGTACTCGTTCGGGGCATCGGTGCCGGGCGGGTTGTAGACCACTTCGTTGATGTAGAGCTCGACAGGATCGGCGCACACCGAAATCCCGACATCGTCGACATACCAGCCCATGCGGTTGACGACGGTCGTCGAGAACAGCGAGAACTGGATCGTCACGTTGGGATTGCCGGCATAGGCCGACAGGTCCACCGCCTGATACACGTAGTTGGCGGTCGGATTCGAATCCGGGGTCCGCCACAGCACGGTTCCGTTGACGATGACCTCGGCGCGATCGAAGGCTTCGAAGACGTGGTACCAGTGCTGCCAGTCCAGCATGATCGGCGCCGACAGCGTGCTGAAATCGAAGGTCTGCGCGAGGATCGTCGCCTGGCTCGGGTTGAGGTTCGCGTAGCAGCCGTCGAGGTTGGTCGCCCACACGTTCGTGCCCGAGAAGGCCCCTGCCGGCTCCGGCGAGGGCGTCGTGTCGCAGGTCTGGTAGACGCCCGTGGTGACCGCTCCGCGCTCCCAGAGGTTGGCGGGCGAGGTCACTGCCCAACCACCGTCACCAGCTTCGAAGTCGTTGAAGTAGAAGCGTGACGGTGTCTGGCCAACCGGACACATCAGGCCACCTTCCGGCGAACCGACGGTGTGCGGCACCTCGACCGACACCTGGTTGGCTGCCAGTTCCGCTGCCTCGTCCGCCGCGGCCGGACCGGCCACCAGGGAGAGCAGCAAGGCTCCCGTCAACCACAAGCCATGCACCCCTGCATTCATCGTCGCACCCCTCGGTTTGGACCCGGTCGCTACGCTGGCGTTCCGGGAAACTCAACAAATAGTGCGCCGGATCATAGGCGATGTCGTACCCGGGTGGATGACAATCCCGCTACAAAGCCCCCGCAATCGCTTCCAGACCACGACACTCAAGCCTGCGACGCGTTCCACCAAGGCCGCACCCGCACGCCCCCGCGCCGCCGCCCCTTGCCTTCGTGCCTCCCCGCCCCTACTTTGCCCGGTCTGTCACGCGGCCCATCGCCGCGCCCTACCGGAGTCCCCATGTCCACGCCCAAGCACTGCCGAGTCCTGATCCTGGGCTCGGGTCCGGCCGGCTATGTCGCCGCCGTCTACGCCGCGCGCGCCAACCTCAAGCCCGTGCTGGTGACCGGCGTCGAGACCGGCGGCCAGCTGATGACCACCACCGAAGTCGACAACTGGCCCGGCGACCCGCACGGCCTGACCGGGCCGGCGCTGATGGAGCGCATGAAGGAGCACGCCGAGCGCTTCGAGACCGAGCTGGTCTTCGATCACATCCACACGGCCGAGTTGGGGCAGCGTCCGTTCCGCCTGCATGGCGACTCCGGCGTCTACACCTGCGATGCGCTGATCATCGCCACCGGCGCCTCGGCGAAGTACCTGGGCATCGACAGCGAGACGGCCTACAAGGGCCGCGGCGTCAGCGCCTGCGCGACCTGCGACGGTTTCTTCTACCGCGGCCAGGACGTGGCGGTCATCGGCGGCGGCAACACCGCCGTCGAGGAAGCGCTGTACCTCTCGAACATCGCGCGCAAGGTGACGGTCGTCCACCGGCGCGACAAGTTCAGGGCCGAGAAGATCCTGCAGGAGCGGCTGTTCAAGAAGGACAACATCGAGGTGGTGTGGAACCACACCGTCGACGAGGTGCTGGGCGACGATTCCGGAGTCACCGGCATGCGCATCGCGTCGACCGCCGACGGCGCCACCCGCGAGATCGCATGCACCGGCTTCTTCGTCGCGATCGGCCATTCGCCGAACACCGGCATCTTCGAAGGCCAGCTCGACATGGAGGGCGGTTACCTCAAGGTGCGCTCGGGCAGCCAGGGCCTGGCGACGATGACCAGCGTGCCGGGCGTGTTCGCCGCCGGCGATGTCGCCGACCCGGTCTATCGCCAGGCGATCACCTCGGCCGGCGCCGGCTGCATGGCCGCGCTCGACGCCGACCGCTGGCTCGAGCAGCAACACTGAGCCAGGCCGGGCGGCTGCTGGTCTTCGGCGCCAGCGGCGCTGTCGGGCGGCATTTGCGCCCGCTGCTGGCCGCGCCGGGCCGGGAGCTGCTGCTGGTCTCGAGGCGGCCGCCGGATGACGCGGGCGCCTGGCTGAGCGCGAGCCTCGAATCCATGGCCGAATGCCCCGACGAGGTGACCGCCATTGCCAGCCTCGGGCCGCTCGATGCCTTCGCCGACTGGCTCGCGCGGATCAAGCGGCCTGCCCGCCTGCGCCAGATCGTCGCACTGGGCTCGACCAGCGTGCTCACCAAGTGCGAGTCGGCCGCCGCCAGCGAACGCGCACTGGCGGCGCGACTGGCTGCCGCCGAGCTGCGGCTCGAAGCGCTGGCCGCGGACCACGGCATCGCCGTGACCTTGCTGCGGGCCACGCTGATCTATGGCGGTGACGAGGACACCATTGCCCGCATCGCCCGGTTTGCGCGCCGTTGGCGCGTCTATCCACAACTGATGGGCGCGGCCGGCAAGGCCTTGCGGCAACCGGTGCATGCTGCCGATCTGGCCGGGACCTGCGCCAGCGCGCTGGCCGCTGGTGGCGTGGGCTTTCGTGCCTACAACCTGCCAGGCGGTGAGACACTGACACTCAATGCGCTGATCGCGCGCACCGCACGCCAGGCCTGCCCCTCGGCGCTGCCGCTGCCGGTGCCCCTGACGCTTCTACTCGCGCTGGCCCGCTGCTTCCGCCGCTTGCCGATGTCCTCGGCGCTGGCTGTCGATTCGGCAGCAAGAATGGTGGGTGATCACGTTTTCGATGGCGCGCCGGCGATGCGCGAACTGGGCCATCGCCCGCGCGACTTTGCGCCCTCGGCGACCGACCTCGGGTCATGAGCGACATCACCCAGCCCCACCAGCCCCTGCTGCTCGAAGCGCGCGATTCAATCCACGCGGTTCCCGCCGCCGAGTGGGATGCCCTGCTGGTCGATGACCATCCCTTCGTCCGCCACGCCTTCCTCGCGGCGCTGGAGGACTCCGGCTCCCTGCGCCGCGAGCTCGGCTGGACGCCGATGCCGCTGCTGATGCGCGAGGCCGGCCGCACCGTCGCCGCAGCGCCCGCCTACCTCAAGACCAATTCTCACGGCGAGTTCGTCTTCGACTGGGCCTGGGCCGATGCCTACCGCCGCCATGGCCTGCCCTACTACCCCAAGCTGCTGGTCGCGGTACCGTACACGCCGGCGACCGGCCCGCGCCTGCTGGTTGGCAACGATGCCGGTGCCGTGCAGCGCCGCCACGCACTGCGCCGTGCCATCGAACAGCTCGTCGCCCGTACCGGGCTGTCGGGCGCGCACCTGAACTTTCTTTGCGCGGACGATGCCGCCGCCCTCGCCCACGATCCCTGGTTGCCGCGCTTCGATTGGCAGTACCACTTCGACAATCCCGGCTATCGCGACTTCGACGAACTGCTCGCCGACTTCAGCCACAAGAAGCGCAAGAACATCCGCGCCGAACGACGACAAGCACGGGAGCACGGCCTCAGCATCGAGTGGCGCGACGGTCCCGAACTCAGCGAAGCCGACCTCGATGCCGTGCATGCGCTCTACGAGGACACCTTCGAGCGCAAGGGCAATACGGCCGCGCTGACGCGGGGCTTCTTCTCGCTGGTGTGCGAGCGGATGGGCGGGCAGTTCCACGTCGCGCTCGCGCGCGACGGGCAGGGAATCGTGGCCGCAGCCGTGTACTTCTCCGGCAGCGGCATCCTGTATGGCCGCTACTACGGCTGTGCGGGCGAGTACCGTGGACTGCACTTCGAACTCTGCTACTACCAGGGGCTGGAGTACGTGCTCGCGCAGGGTCTGCGCCGCTTCGAGCCCGGCGCGCAGGGCGAACACAAGATCGCCCGCGGCTTCCTGCCGACCCGCACCCGCAGCGCCCACCTAATCGCCCATCCGGGCTTTCGCGCGGCGATCCGCCGATCGCTGCGCGAGGAAGCCAGTGCCTTGAACGGCTACCGCAGCCAACTGGAGGGCCTGTCCCCGTTCAGGCAGGAATCGCCCGAGAATTGACCGCAATCGGCCCTTTTTGCCACCATTCGCGCCCCGCCGGCCGCCCTTCGAGGACAGTCCCCCGACGACGGGCCGATATCCAGTCCTGCAACACGCCACCAAAGCCAGCCGATGGAAGTGCATGCGGTTCCAGCCTTTGCCGACAACTACATCTGGATGCTGCGTGCCGGTGCCGACTGGATCGCCGTCGATCCGGGTGACGCGGCGCCGGTGGAGGCCTTCCTCGCCCGCCACGGCAGCCGCTTGCGAGCGATCCTCGTGACCCATCATCATCCCGATCACATCGGCGGCATTGCCGCCCTGAAGCGGCAGCACCCGGAGTGCACGGTGCTGGGACCCGACGACCCGCGCATCGGGCCCCGCGACCGCAGCGTCGGCGAGGGCGCGCTCTACGATGCCGGCGACGGCTGCAGTTTCAGAGTCTGGGAGCTGCCAGGGCATACGCGCAGCCATGTGGCCTGGCTATGCGACGATGCCGTCTTTTGCGGCGACACACTGTTCCACCTCGGCTGCGGGCGCATGTTCGAAGGCTCAGCCGCACAATTCCACCACTCACTGGGGCGCCTCGCCACGCTGCCGGCGGCGACGCAGGTCTATTGCACACACGAATACACGCTGGCCAATGCCCGCTTCGCGCTGGCCGTGGAGCCGGGTAATGCTGCGCTCGCAGCCGCTGTTGCGGATGCGCGCAGCCGCCGCGATCAGGGCGAGCCGAGCCTGCCGACGACGATCGGCGTGCAGCGTGCGACCAATCCCTTCCTGCGCACCGAAACGGACGACATCCGGACAGCCTGCGCAAACCGCCTCGGCCGGGAGCCCGTCGATGGCGTGGAGACCTTCGCGACCCTGCGGGCCTGGAAGGACGAGTTCAGGGGATGAGGGCCGGATCCTTCCTGCATGCGCTGATCTTGTCGGCCGTCCTGGTCCTCGGTGCCTGCACGCATGTCCCGGAGCGCACCGCGATCCCGCCTGCCACCGGGATTGCCGATCCGCCGACGAGCGTGGCCGGCGATCCGCAGCCCAGGCCCCTGCCCGCCCCGCCGACCGCAGCCCGGCTCAGCGAAGCCCCGGACTTGTGGACACGCTTCGCTGCTGGAAGAGCGATGCGCACCTGCGCGCCGAGCGATCGGGTCAGCTACTGGATGGACCGCTACGCCGGCCACCGCGAGCGCTTCGCGAACCAGCTTGCCGGACTGCTGCCGCGCATGGACTACGTGCTGCGGCGCGCCGAGGCCCTCGGCTTGCCTGCCGAGGTCATGCTGGTTCCCTACATCGAATCGCATTACCGCACCGACGCGCGCGGACCGGGCGGTGCCTACGGCATGTGGCAGTTGATGCCCGACACCGCGACCCGCTTCGGGCTCGCGCGCCCTGGCCGAGGCGTCGACGAGCGCGCGGACCTGTACCTGTCGACGCAAGCCGCACTGCGTGTCCTCGCCCATCACCACCAGGATTTCTCAGGCCACGCGCCCCTGATGTTCGCTGCCTACAATGCAGGGGGCTACCGGGTGCGCAAGCTGCTCGCGGGCCGCGACAGCGAGAGCGTCGGCGACCTGCGTTCGCTCGCCCTGCCACGCACCACACGCGAATACCTCGCGAAGCTGCAGGCGCTGTCCTGCCTGATCGGCGAGCCCGGACGCTTCGATGTGGTGCTGCCGGTCGATGATCGCTGGCTGCACCTGGCCGAGTGGCGGGCGCCGCTGGACCTGGACCCGGTGGCGCTGGCGCGGGCCGCGAACCTGGATCCCGCCGTCATCGCCCGCAGCAATCGCAGTGTCTACAAGCGCGGCCGATTGCCTGCCGGTGGCGTGCTGCTGGTCCCGGAAAAGGCACTGCCGGCGCTCGAGCGCATGGCTGGCGACGGCCTTCTCGCGACACTCGGTGCGGGCGGGGCAACACCCGCGACGATGATTTCGGACAGCGATGTGCACCGGGTCAAGAGCGGCGACTCGCTTTGGATCATCGCCCGGCGCTATCGTGTCGCCCTCGGTGATCTGATGCGCTGGAACCGGCTGGACGAGCGGAGTGTGCTGCGCATCGGCCAGGAGCTCAGGCTCGCCGAGCCCTGATCGACCCCGACACACCGGTGATCCATCCCTTCCCGATCTTCCAGGAGTTGCGCCATGGGCTTTCTCAGCGGCAAACGCGCCCTCATCACCGGCATTGCCTCACAACGCTCGATTGCCTGGGGCATTGCCGAAGCCATGCACCGTGAAGGCGCCGAGCTGGCTTTCACCTACCAGAACGAGCGCCTCAAGGAACGCGTGGACGAGGCGGCGCGCCGATTCGGCGGCGGCCCGGTGCTCGAATGCGACGTCGGCGTCGAGGGCGCCGTGCCCGCGATGTATGCCGAACTGGCGAAGCAATGGGATGGCCTCGACATCCTGATCCACTCGATCGCCTTCGCACCGCGCGAGCAGATCCAGGGGCGCTTCGTCGACGCCGTCACCCGTGAAGGCTTCAACACCGCGCACGAGATTTCGAGTTACAGCCTGGCCGCACTGGCGCAGGGCGCACAAGGCCTGATGAAGGGCCGCAGCGGCGCGATCCTGACGCTGAGTTACCTGGGTGCGGTCCGCGCGATGCCGAACTACAACGTGATGGGACTCGCCAAGGCCTCGCTCGAGGCTTGCGTGCGCTACCTGGCCATGGACCTGGGTCCCGACGGCATCCGCGTCAATGCGATCTCCGCCGGCCCGATCAAGACCCTCGCCGCGGCCGGTATCGGCAACTTCCGCAAGATGCTCGACCACGTCGAGCGCACCGCCCCCTTGCGGCGCAGCGTCAAGATCGAGGACGTCGGCAATGCAGCCGCCTTCCTGTGCTCCGACCTGGCGGCCGGGATCACAGCCGAAGTGCTCTACGTCGATGCCGGCTACAGCCACATCGGCATGGGTGAGCTGATCGCGGCGGGGTGAGTGAGCGGCGGCCCGGGGCGAATCGACTTCGCCCTGGGCGTCATTCGGCAAAGGGAGAATCGACTGCGGCTGAAGGACTCGAGCCTGGACCGTCCTCGATCCCGGGCAGCCGGCGGCGAGTCCACCGACCACCCTTGCCGTCATTCCGGCGCAGGCCGGAATCCAGTGCTCTTGAAGGATTCGCGGCAAGTATGTCCTGGATCCCGGCCTTCGCCGGGATGACGGCCTTCGCAACCTAGAGCCCCGAGCCCCGAGTCCCGGGTCCCGAGCCCCGAGAAGATTACATCCGATCCTCGGCGATCCTGATCTGCGCCTGCTTGCGCAGCGCCTGCACATAGGCGCGCGCCTCGGCCTCCGACCACTGGCCCTGCAGCTCGGTCCGCGCGGCATCGCGGGCGCTGGCGTCGGCGGCGGCCGGGTCGCCATCAACCACGCTCGCCAGCTCGATCAGCACGCGACTGTCCTCGCCGAGCGAGACCACGCGACGCACGGGTGCATCGCCCGGATGCGGCAGCTTGAAGGCCTCGGCGATGATCGCCGGATCGGGCGCGCCAGCGCTGCGCACCACGGCATCGGCCACCTCCGGCGTACGACCAAGCTCGGTGGCGATCTCGTCCAGCGTCGCCCCTGCGGCCATGCGCTCTTCCAGCACCTTGGCCTGCTCCACCATCTGCTTGCGCATCGCTTCCAGTTCGAGCTTGGCCTCGATTTCGGAACGCACGGCATCGAAATCACGCGGCTCGGGCAGCTTGCGCTCGGCGATGCGCAGCGCCACGACATGGCTCGGGCCCAACTCGATCAGCTCGCTGCTCAACCCACGCTCCAGCACGAGCTCGGAATAGGCTTCCTCGACGACCTTGGGATTGGCGGCGATGCCGATGCCACCGGTGCGGGCGAAGGGCTCGGTCTTTTGCACCGTCAAACCGAGCTTGGAGGCCGGACCCTCGAGCGACTGCGGGTCGCGCTGGATCTCGTCGACCAGACGACCGGCCATGTCGAGGTACATCGATTCGCGGGTTTCGGCGTCATAGGCCTTCGCGATCTCGTCGCGCACGTCCTCGAAGGGACGGCGGCTCTCGGCGCGCACCTCGCGCAACTGGATCAGGTGGTAACCGTTGCTGCCGAGCACCGGCTCGGACACCTGACCGGCCTCGAGTGCGAACAGTGCGTCCTCGAAGGCCGGATCGTTGGTGCCGCGCTCTATCCATCCGAGGTCGCCGCCCTGCTCCTTCGAGCCGATGTCGTCCGAACCCGATTTCGCCACCTCGGCGAAGTCCTTGCCGCCACGGATCTCGGCCAGCAATGCCTCGGCCTTGGCGAGACCGGCCTTCTGCGCCTCGGCATCGGCGCCGCTCGCCACCTCGACGAGGATGTGCGAGGTCAGGCGCTGCTCCGGCACCACGTAGCGCGCCGACTGCTTCTCGTATTCCTCGAGCAGTTGTTCCTCGGTCGGCGCGGCTACCTCGAGGGCATCCGCGCGTACCTCGACATACTCCGCCACCACCGTCTCGGGGGTCTTGTAGTCGTCGCGGTGGGCCTCGAAATGGGCCTTCACCTCGTCTTCGGTCGGCTTGTTCGCCAGGACCTGGTCGGCGGCGTTCAGACGCAGCGCCTTGAAGCTGCGGGTCTGGCGATTCAGTCGCAGCCAGGCATCGACCTCGGCATCGGTGACGAAAACGCTGGCGCCCATGCGCGCCACGATTTCCCGGGCCACCAGTTCACGCGCAAGACGGGCCTCGAAGCCCTGCGGGCTCAAGCCATTGGCCTGCAGGATGCGCTGGTAGGTGTCGGGATCGAAGACGCCGGCCGGCTTGAAGGCGTCGATCGCCAGGATCTCTTCCTGCAGTCGGGCCGCGGGAACCTCGACACCCATTCCACGAGCGTCCTGGTAACGCAATTCTTCATCGACCAGGCCGTCGAGCAGGCGCCGCTTGTTCTCCGGCGTGTCGACAAAGGACACATCGGCGTCCGGCCCCATGAACTGCCGCATCTGCTGGCGCTGCATGTTCAGGCGTTCGCGCAGCGTGTCCGGCTGGATCTCGGCGTCGTTGACCTTGGCAACGTAGGTGTCGACCTGGGTCTGGAAGTAACCCTCGATGCCGAACAGCGCAAAGGGTACCGAGATGATGACCACGATCAGGATCAGGATCCAACCTGAGAATTTCTCTCGCAGTGTCTGCAGCATGTCGTGTTCCGTACCGAAAAACCGGCCCGTTGCGGGGCCCGGAAACGACAAAGGCGCCTTGACGGCGCCCTTGTCGGGATTGGCGGAGCGGACGGGGCTCGAACCCGCGACCCCCGGCGTGACAGGCCGGTATTCTAACCGACTGAACTACCGCTCCATTGAAACCTGGTGGGTGCTGAGGGGATCGAACCCCCGACCCTCGCCTTGTAAGGGCGACGCTCTACCGCTGAGCTAAGCACCCAGCTGGCAGGAGCTGATCAGTTTACCGCATCCTTGAGGGCTTTGCCAGCCTTGAAACCCGGATTCTTCGACGCCTTGATCTTGATCGTCGCACCGGTCTGCGGATTGCGACCCTGACGAGCGGCACGCTTGCGCACGGAGAAGGTGCCGAAGCCGGTCAGCGTGACCGAGTCGCCACCCTTCAGAGCCTTCGTGATGACGCTGATCAGCGCGTCGATCGCACGGCCCGCGTCGGCCTTCGAAAGGTCCGCGGCATCGGCGACGGCGTTGATGAGATCACCCTTCTTCATACAAAACTCCCTTGTGCTTCGACATCCCGGCAGGATGCCGATCGTTGTTATGGACGAGTTGGACGGGCTCTGGACGAGGCTCCGTTGGGGCTTTGGCACTTGCTGTCGGCGCAAGCGTGCAGCGCTGGCATTTTATAGCAGGCGCGCCATGGTCGCGCAATAAAGGTGTTGCCCATGGCGCGCCTTTCGTTTCAGTGTCTGACGACTTCCCGCGTAGCGGCTGTGGGAGCCTCCGCCACCTGCCCTTCTGCGGCTGCTGGCGCTGCTTCTTTGGCCGGTACGGGCGCCGCCGCGAGCGCGATGTCCAGCACTTCGTCGATCCACTTCACCGGCCGGATGTCAATCCCCTCGGTGACATTCGCCGGAATGTCGGCGAGGTCCTTTCGGTTGTCGTCCGGGATGATCACCGTGCGAATGCCACCACGCAGGGCGGCCAGCAGCTTTTCCTTCAGGCCGCCAATCGGCAGCACACGACCACGCAACGTGATCTCGCCCGTCATCGCCACCGAGGAACGCACCGGGATCTTGGTCAGGGCCGACACCAGCGCCGTGCACATGCCGATGCCGGCACTCGGCCCGTCCTTGGGCGTCGCACCCTCCGGCACATGCACGTGGATGTCGTACTTCTGGTGGAAATCGGGATCGATGCCAAGGCCTTCGCTACGGCTGCGCACCACGCTGAGCGCGGCTTGCACCGATTCCTGCATGACATCGCCCAACTGGCCAGTGTGGATCAGCTTGCCCTTGCCGGGCACGATCGTCGCCTCGATGCTGAGGATGTCGCCACCGACCTCGGTCCAGGCCAGGCCCGTCACCAGACCAACCTCGTCCTTCTCCTCGGCGAGGCCGTACTGGAAGCGGCGCACGCCCAGGTACTTCGAGAGGTTCTCGCTGGTCACGCGCACCTTGCCAGCGGCCTTGCCCTTGGCCTTGGGCTTGCCCGTGGCCAGCGCCAGCTCCTTGACCACCTTGCGGCAGATCTTCGACAGCTCGCGCTCGAGGTTGCGCACGCCGGCTTCGCGCGTGTAGTAGCGGATCAGGTCGACGATCACCTCGTCCTGCACCTCGATCTCCGAAGGCGCCAGGCCGTTGCCGGCCATCTGCTTGGGCAGCAGGTAACGCTTGGCAATCGCGATCTTCTCGTCCTCGGTGTAACCGGGAATGCGGATCACCTCCATGCGATCGAGCAACGGGCCCGGGATGTTCAGCGAGTTCGCCGTGCCGACGAACATCACCTCGGACAGGTCGAGATCGACCTCGAGGTAATGGTCGTTGAAGCTGTGGTTCTGCTCGGGATCGAGCACTTCCAGCAGTGCCGATGACGGATCGCCGCGGAAGTCCATCGACATCTTGTCGAGCTCGTCGAGCATCATCAGCGGGTTCTTCGTCTTGACCTTGTTGAGGTTCTGGACGATGCGTCCCGGCAGCGAGCCGATGTAGGTGCGGCGATGGCCGCGGATCTCGGCTTCGTCACGCACGCCGCCCAGAGACATCCGCACGAACTTGCGTCCGGTCGCCTTGGCGATCGACTGCCCGAGCGAGGTCTTGCCGACGCCCGGCGGTCCGACCAGGCACAGGATCGGTCCCTTCATCTTCTTCACGCGCTGCTGTACGGCGAGGTACTCGAGGATGCGCTCCTTGACCTTGTCGAGGCCGTAGTGGTCGGCCTCGAGTACGCGCGAGGCGGCGGCGAGATCCTTGCGGATGCGCGAACGCTTCGACCACGGCACGTTGCACAGCCAGTCGATGTAGTTGCGCACCACGGTCGCCTCGGCCGACATCGGCGACATCATCTTGAGCTTGTTGAGCTCGGCGCGCGCCTTGCTCGCGACCGCTTCGGGCATCGCGGCCTTTTCGATCCGGCGCGCCAACTCGTCCATCTCCGAAGGCGCATCGTCGAGTTCGCCGAGCTCCTTCTGGATCGCCTTCATCTGCTCGTTGAGGTAGTACTCGCGCTGGCTCTTCTCCATCTGCGTCTTGACGCGCCCACGGATGCGCTTCTCGATCTGAAGCACATCGATCTCGGCATCGACCGCCGCCACCAGCAATTCGAGACGCTCGCCGATTGCAGCGGTCTCGAGCAGGTTCTGCTTGTCGGCCAGACGGATGGAGAGGTGCGCGGCGATGGTGTCGGCGAAGCGGCTGGCGTCGTCGATGGCGCCCAGCGTCGACAGCAACTCGGGCGGGATCTTGCGGTTGAGCTTGACCAACTGCTCGAACTGCGAGAGCAGCGTGCGGCTCAGCACCTCGATCTCGCGCGGGTCACGATCGATGCGCGACTCGATCTCCACCGGCACCGCGCGGAACACCCCCTCGTGCTCGCCGACCTGGGTGACCGAGGCGCGCTTCAGACCCTCGACCAGCAGCTTGATGGTGCCGTCCGGGAGCTTCAGCAACTGCAGCACGGAGGCCTGGGTGCCGACCTCGTAGAGTTCGTCGGGCTTGGGGTCGTCGATGTCCGGCGAACGCTGGGACACGAGCAGGATCTGCTTGTCGCCGTCCATCGCCATCTCGAGCGCCTTCATCGAGCGCTCGCGGCCAACGAACAGCGGGATCACCATGTGCGGATACACCACCACGTCGCGCAGCGGCAGGATCGGCAGCGGGCGCTCGGTGATTCCGAAGTCGAGGCGTTGGGACGAGGTCATGCGGTCTCTCCGGCAATGGGGGAGTCCCGGGGCGCTGCCCGGGCATGGTCGAGAATTGGGGGCCGCTCGCGGGAATGCAAGAAGACCTTGGTGAAGGCTTCAGGGAGCGGCGACAGGTCGCGCGGGTTGCGCCGCAAACGCCATCCGCGCGCCGTGCGGCAAGCACCCGCGTAGCCCGCCTGCGGCGGTCAACGCGGCTACGTAGCGTGGGTTGCGCCGCAGGCGCTACCCGCGTCGCCTTGCCGCAAGTACCCGCGTAGCCCGCCTATGGCGGTCAACGCGGGCTACGGACGCACTACTGCGAGGCCGCTGCCTTGCCCTGCTGGGTGCTGCCCTCGTAGATCAGGTAGGGCTCGGCGTTGCCGTTGATCACGGCCTCGTCGACAACGACCTTGCTGACGTTGGTCATCGAGGGCAACTCGAACATGGTCTGCAACAGCACGCTTTCGAGGATCGTGCGCAAGCCACGGGCACCGGTCTTGCGCTCGAGGGCCTTGCGCGCGATCGCAGCGAGCGCATCGGGACGGAATTCGAGATCCACCCCTTCCATCTCGAACAGGCGCTTGAACTGCTTGACCAGCGCGTTCTTCGGCTCGGCCAGGATACGCATCAGCGCCGCCTCGTCCAGCTCTTCCAGCGTCGCGACCACCGGCAGGCGGCCGACGAACTCCGGGATCAGGCCGAAGCGCACCAGATCATCCGGCTCGACTTCGCTGAGCACCTGTCCGACGTTGCGCTTGGTCTCGCTGCTTCGAATGGTCGCCGCGAAGCCGATGCCGGTGGAGGTCGAACGCGCCTGGATGATCTTCTCGAGGCCCGCGAAGGCACCACCACAGATGAACAGGATGTTGCGGGTGTCGACCTGCAGGAACTCCTGCTGCGGATGCTTGCGACCGCCCTGCGGTGGCACCGAGGCCACCGTGCCCTCGATCAGCTTCAGCAGCGCCTGCTGCACGCCTTCGCCGGATACGTCGCGGGTGATCGAGGGGTTCTCGCTCTTGCGCGAGATCTTGTCGATCTCATCGATATAGACGATGCCGGTCTGCGCCTTCTCGACCTCGTAATCGCACTTCTGCAGGAGCTTCTGGATGATGTTCTCGACGTCTTCGCCGACGTAGCCGGCTTCGGTCAGCGTCGTCGCATCGGCGATCGTGAACGGCACATTGAGCAGGCGCGCGAGCGTCTCGGCGAGCAGCGTCTTGCCCGAGCCGGTCGGGCCGATCAGCAGGATATTGCTCTTGGCGAGTTCGACATCGTCGCCGCGCTGGCGCGACTCGCGGCGCTTGTAATGATTGTGGACGGCGACCGAGAGGATCTTCTTGGCGCGCTGCTGCCCGATCACGTACTGGTCGAGCACCTCGAGGATCTCGCGCGGCTTGGGCAGACTGCTGCGACCCGCGTGGGCCTTGTCCTCGAGCTCCTCGCGGATGATGTCGTTGCAGAGCTCCACGCACTCGTCGCAGATGAAGACGCTGGGGCCCGCGATCAGCTTGCGGACCTCGTGCTGGCTCTTGCCGCAGAAAGAGCAGTACAGCACCTTGCCACCTTCGCCGGTGCGGTGCTGACGATCATCGGACATCAGGGGATTCCTCGGAGCAATGGCCGCCGCGGGAGCCGCGACGGCCCGAGCATATCACAGCGATTTCGGGCGTCCGGACGGGCTCAGGCGGACTTCACCGAGCTGTCGGGACGGCGGTCGAGCACGGCATCGATGACGCCATAGGCGCGCGCGTCGTCGGCGCTCATGAAGTAGTCGCGGTCGGTATCGCGGGCGATGCGGTCGAGCGGCTGGCCGGTGTGGGAGGCCAGGACGCGATTGAGCTTGTCCCGGATCAACAGGATTTCACGGGCGTGGATGTCGATGTCCGAGGCCTGCCCGGAGAAGCCGCCGAGCGGCTGGTGGATCATCACCCGCGAGTTCGGCAGGCAATAACGCTTGCCGGCGGCGCCGGCAGCGAGCAGCACCGCGCCCATGCTGGCCGCCTGGCCGATGCACATCGTGCTGACGGCCGGCTTGACGAACTGCATGGTGTCGTAGATCGCCATGCCCGCGGTGACGTGGCCACCGGGGCTGTTGATGTACAGGTTGATGTCCTTGTCCGGATTCTCGGACTCGAGGAACAGCAACTGGGCGACGATCACGTTCGCCATGTAGTCGTCGATCGGGCCGACGCAGAAGATCACCCGCTCCTTCAGCAGCCGCGAGTAGATGTCGTACGCCCGTTCGCCGCGAGCGCTCTGCTCGACGACGATCGGGACGAGGTTCAATCCACGGATATCGGCTGCCATCGGATGCTGTCCTTGGGATCAGGCCGCAGCGGAGGGCTGCAGCACGTCCTGGAAACTACGCTCAACCAGGGTGGTCTTGGCGTGATCGGCCACCCACTCGGCAACCTGCTCGTCCATCACGCGCGAACGCAGGCCATCCATCAGGCGCTCGTTCTGCTGGTACAACGTGATCACCTCGGCGGGATCCTCGTAGGTCGAGGCGATCGCGGCCAGCGCGGCGCGGACGCGCTCGGCATCGAGGCGGATCTGGTTGCGACCGGCCAGCTCTGCGAGCAGCAGACCCACCAGCACACGGCGGCGCGCGGTGTCACGGAAGCTCTCCAGCGCCGGCTCCGGCGGCTGCGGTTGGCCAGCGCGGCGGGCGCGCTCGTTCGCCTCGGCGATGAACTGCCGGCGCAGGGCTTCCATGTCCTGCTTGACCAGGCCCTCGGGCACCGTGATCGCATCGAAGCGCGCGACCAGCTTCTCGGCGACCTGTGCGCGCAGGCGCATCGCCAGGGCCTGGGTCAATTCGCGCTCCAGGTTGGCGCGCACTTCCTGGCGGAATTGCTCGACACCACCGTGGACATTGAAGCTCGCCGCGAAGGCATCGTCGACCTCGGGCATCGCCACTTCGCTGACGCGCAGCACCTTGACCTCGATGCGGGCGTGCTTGCCGGCGAGTTGCGCCTCGCGGTAATCGGCGGGGAAATCAACCTCCAGCGAGGCGGACTGCTCGGCGGCAAGCCCTTCGAGCGCCTTCTCGATCTCCGGCAGCACGGCGTTCTGGCCGATCACGGTCAGGCCGCGTTCCATGCCCTCGGCGGGCACGCGGGCGTCACCGGCATCGACACTGAACTCGAAACTGACGTAGTCACCGGCAGCCGGGCCACGCTCGACCGGCTTCAGGCTCATGCGCTGGCGACGCAGGTTGTCGATCATGCGGTCGATGTCGGCATCGCTGATCTGCGCGGTCTCGCGTTCGATCTCGAGATCACCGACCTCGATCTCGCCGAACTCCGGCATCACCTCGAAGGTGGCGGTGTAGGCGAACTCGGGGTCGATGGTGTCGACCTGCACCTGCGGGGTCACCGCCGGACGCAGCTTTTCCTGCGCAATCGCCTCGGACAGCGTCTCACGGACGATCTCGTTGCCGATCTCGTCGCGCACCTGCTGACCGAATCGCTTCTCGATGACCATCGCCGGCACCTTGCCGCGGCGGAAGCCGTGCAGGGCCACCGTCTTCGAGAGCTCGCGGATGCGAGCGTGCACGCCCTGGGCGTAGCGGTCACTGGGAACCACGACCTTCAGGCGACGCCCCAGATCACCGAACTGCTCGACCGACACCTGCATGAAACCTCCGAAATCAGCCATGGCGCCAGGCCTCGGGGCTGCCGGGGCATGGTGCGAAAGGAGAGACTCGAACTCTCACGGGTTTCCCCACTGGATTCTAAGTCCAGCGCGTCTACCATTCCGCCACTTTCGCTTTGGCCGACGGTCGGGCAGTCGCCTTGGGAGTTCGATCCGAGGATGGTGGGCTGTCAGGGACTCGAACCCCGAACCTACTGATTAAGAGTCAGCTGCTCTACCATTGAGCTAACAGCCCACGATGACCACTTGCACCGGATTGGGGTGGAAGACGGGATTCGAACCCGCGACACTCGGAGCCACAATCCGATGCTCTACCCCTGAGCTACATCCACCACGCTTGACCGGTTTTCGTACCACATGGCGCGCCCGGCAGGAATCGAACCTGCAACCGTCGGCTTAGAAGGCCGATGCTCTATCCGGTTGAGCTACGGGCGCACGGCCAGTGCAATAACCCATAACGCCCCACGGACCTCTGCGCGAGCCGCGCCGGCCGGGACTGGTCGGGGCAGAGGGATTCGAACCCCCGACTTCCAGCGCCCAAGGCTGGCGCGCTACCAGACTGCGCTATACCCCGCCTGTTCCCGACGGCTGGCCTACCGCACCAAAAAACGATACGGAGACCCACCACACGGGTCGTGACACCGCTCCCGCCTTCGCGCCGGGCGCGGCCGGCGGAGGGGCATCACTCTCGATATGGCGCGCCCGGAAGGATTCGAACCTCCGACCACCTGGTTCGTAGCCAGGTACTCTATCCAACTGAGCTACGGGCGCGTAGAACGAAAAGTATGTCCGTCGCCCGCACGCTCGTCAAGCGTCTGCGGGACGACTGGCCCTGGGGGAATGCGGCCCGCGTTCAGCCGCCGTCTGTTCCGGCCAATTCTTCCTGCAAGCGCGCCTCGTACTCCAGGCGGATCGCCTGTTCCGCCGAATCCAGTGTGCTTGCGGCGGAGGTCTCGCAAGCCGCTGCGTCCTCGGCTTCGGCACACTGCCGCATCTGCTGATCGTACTGCGCCTGTGCGGTGGCCATCGCGGCATCGCGGTATCGCCGTGCCGCTGAAGCCGGAGCTGCCGGCTCTACAGGCCGGGGCTCCTCAACCGCCATCGGCGCCGGCTCTGCCGTGTCCACAGGCACTTCGCCTGGAGATCGTTGGCCGCCATCACAGCCCAGCAAGCACAAGCCGATCACCATCCAGCAAGCACGCATCGTTGGCTCTCCCCGAATGAAGCGAGCCGGCAGCGTAACAACTTGCACGCCGCCACGCGGCCTCGATTCACAAGCCCTCGTCAACGTGACACGATGGTGTCGCCCCCTTGGCCCTGGAGCCGCAGCATGAACGACCGTGACGGTTGGATTGTCGGTGCCCTGATCGCCGCCCTGGCCATCTCGGTGTTCGCGGGCTTCGGTGAGGGCGGGTTCTCGCCTGCCGTGGCAGCCCAGGTGTTCACGGCCCTGGCGCTCGCTGTCGTCGCCGCGCTGCTCTACCTCGGCCTCAAGGTGCGCGAGCAGCACTTCGAAATGGAGAAGTCGCGCAAGCCGCAGCTCATGCGCGAAGGGCTCGCCTCGCCGCGCTGGGCCGGTCCGCCCGAGCGCAGGCACATGCGCGGCGAAGTCGATCCACAGCTCTTCCTGAAGCCCGAGCACTCGCTCGGCGACACCTCGATCGTCTTCATCCTGAAGAACTACGGCGCACAGATCTGGGGCGTGTCGATGTACTGGTACCAGGACCAGCGCACCCACTTCATCGACCAGACCCACCCGACGCTGGAAACCGGCGACGAGATCATCGCCTTCGTCAGTCATGCCGAGCTGCCACCGAAATTCGACATCGTCGTTGCCTACACGCGCCGCGACGGCAGCGAGCAGGAGGAACGCTGGACGGTGTCGATCGAGGACGGCGCCTTCGATTGCACCTACGGCGGCAAGGTCGAGGGCAGCATCGTCCATACGGGCAACGCGGCCTGACGCCGCACACGCAGGAGTGCCCTCCGGGCGCCAATCAGCCTTGCGGCAAGCCAAGGATCGCGCCCGGAGGGCGCTCCTACGCGGGCAAGGCGTCCGAAGGGCGGTTTCTCAATCTCCTAGCGGCTGCACCCGCGCCGCCGGGATCAGGTCACCGACGACATCCGCGCCCGGTGGCGGCGTGAACTGGAAAGTCCCCACCGGCAACTCGGGATTGCGCTTCCAGTTGGAGTAGACGATCTCGGTGCGTTGACCGAGCGCATCGTCCATCACCATCCGCGCCAGTGCGCCCTCGCGGAAACCCAGGTCGACGTGGTCGAAATCGGCGTCCTCGGCCAGAGGCTGCAAGCGCAACCAGGCCACACCCTCGACCTCTGCGCGCTCCTCCACCCGGTATTGCTGCTCGAGGCCGGCCGGATCGAGCAGCACCGACAGCGGGCTGCTCTGTTCATCCACCGCCTGCGGGCGGACCGTGACCTGCTCCAGTTCGACGTCATGCACCCAGACGTGATCGCCATCGGCAACGATGTGCTGCGCCTCGGGTTCCAGCAGATCCCAGCGGAAGCGGTTCGGCCGCGCCAGCGCCAGCCGCCCGCTGCTCTCGTCGATGACCTCACCCTCGCTGTCGCGCACGGTCTGGTTGAAGTCTGCGGTCAGGGCAGCCACATCGGATGCAAAGCGCTCCAATTGCTCGCGCGCCCCAGCGGCGCCGGCGAGGGCCGGGAACAGCAGCAAGGGGATCAGCAACAGACGGGCGATGGGCATGCGGGGCTCCGGTCAGGTTCACCGGGAGAGCGTAGCCGAGAGGTGCCGAACGGCGGCCAACCGGCGGCAGGAGCGCCCTCTGGGCGCGAATGAACCGGCCGCACACCCGTTTCGCGCGCAGAGCGCGCTCCTACAAGGGCTCTCGCTGCAGCTTCGCGCACTCGATCGCCGTGTGATCGGGGAAACGCACACTGACGCGGGTACCCTGGCCTTGGACGCTGCTGAAGCTCACTGGCCAGCGGAAGCGATCGGACAGGCGCTTGACGATGGTCAGGCCGACGCCG
>JANJUH010000232.1 GCA_024710675.1 Lysobacterales bacterium | reverse complement strand
GCGGGCTGGCCGACATCGCGGGCGTCGAGGAGTCCGAGCCCACCCTGATGCCGGGCTGGAATGCCGAAACCGGCATCGCCACCTTCTTCGATCGCGACCCGCGCGTCGGCGTCGACTGGCAGCGGGCGCACGCCTTGAAGGCCGTTGCCGGTGGCGTGATCCAGGCGACCGTGGAGGGCCTCGAGCCCGGCGAGCGCGAACTTGGCCTGCGCGCGGCGCGCTTCCTGGCCAGCCGGGTCACGGCGCCGGCTGTCGCCAGCCCTGGCGGCAAGCCCTTGCTCGAACTGGCCCGACGTGAGGCCGGGGCCGAGCCGCTGCCGGCCAGCGGCTGAGGGCGGCGCACAGGGCGGGTGCCTATACTGTCGGCATGCGCCCCCACCGGATGCTCCGATGCGCCTGCCCCGACTGCTGCTGATCGCGACCCTGCTGACGCTGCTCGCCGCCTGCGGCAGCAAGGGCCCGCTGGTGATGCCCGAGGAGCCGCCGGAAGCACCGGACGCGCAGTGAGCCGGCCGGTCGCCATGGCTGCGATCGCCTTCACCAAGATGCAGGGCGCGGGCAACGACTTCGTCGTGCTCGACACCCTGCGCGGGGCGCCGCTGCCCGATCCGGCGTTGGCGCGACGGCTGGCCGATCGTCATTTCGGCGTCGGCTGTGACCAGATCATGGTGGTCACCGCCAGCACACGCGCGGATTGTCGCTACGGCTACCGCATCTACAACGCCGATGGCTCCGAAGCGGGTCAGTGCGGCAATGGCGCACGTTGCATCGCTCGTTATCTCGCCCGGGAGCACGGATTGCGCTCGGGGGAGCAGCTTGACAGCCCAGCGGGGGCGATCGCCGTCGAGTTCTGCACCGATGGCGAGGTCGAACTGGCCATGGGCATGCCCAGCCTGGACCCGGTTGAAGTGCCCTTCGTGGCCGCAGCGCCGGCGCCGCGCTACCCGATCGAGGTGGACGACCAGACCCTCGACATCGCGGTGGTGTCGATGGGCAACCCGCATGCGGTGCTGGTGGTCGACTCGGTGCGCGCTGCGCCGGTCGATCGCCTCGGGCCGGCGCTGGCGACGCATCCGCGCTTTCCCGAGGGCGCCAACGTCGGTTTCGTGGAGCGCATCGATCGTGGCCATCTCCGGCTCCGGGTCCATGAGCGCGGCGTCGGCGAGACGCTGGCCTGTGGCAGCGGCGCCTGTGCGGCCGTGGTCGCGCTGCGGATGCTGGGCGAGCTTGATGAGGTGGTCGAGGTCTCCCTGCCCGGGGGGCGCTTGCGCGTATCGTGGCCAGGTCCGGGCTCGCCGGTGCAGCTGGCCGGTCCCGCCGAATTCGTCTTCGAAGGAGTCCTTACGCCATGAGCGATCCGCTCGACCTCAATCCTGATCACGTCGCCGCCTACCTGCGTCGCCACAACAATTTCCTGCAGGACTACCCGGAGCTGGCGGTGACGCTGGTGTTGCCGCGCGAGAGCGGGGCGGCGACCTCGTTGACCAGCTACCAGCTCGAGATCCTGCGCGAGAAGAATCGCGCGATGAGCAGCCGGCTGAAGGACCTGGTCTCTGTGGCCGAAGACAACCAGGCGCTGGTTGGCCGCGTCCACCAGTTCTCGCTGCGCCTGCTGCGTGCGCCCGGTTTTCGCGACACCGTGCTCGCCATCGCCGCGAGCCTGCGCGAGGACTTCGCCACCGATCTCGTGCGCCTGTGCCTGGTCGGCCTGCCGCGGCTCGATCTCGGGGAGTCCTGGCTGACCGAGACCCACGCCGAGGATCCGGCGCTGCTGGTCTTCCGCGCCGCCCGCACCGGCGGCGAGCCGCTGTGTGGACGGTTGGGGCGCGACAAACTGGCGTTGCTCTTCGGCGACAGCGCCGAGGAAGTGGCCTCGGCGGTGCTGCTGCCCCTGGGTGATCTCGGCTTCCTCGGCATCGGCAGCGCCGATCCGAACCGCTTCCATCCGGGCATGGGCACGCTGTTCCTGCGCCAGATGGCCGAACTCGCCGAGGCCGCCATCGCCACGGCTGCCGGCCGCGGTTGAGGCCTGGTGGCAAAGCCGACGCGCCAACCTGTCGCTGACAAGGGGCCCTCCGCGCTGGATCCGGCCTGGCCGGCGGCGATCGAGGACTTCCTGTCCCACCTGGCCATCGAGCGCCGGTCCTCGCCACGCACGGTGACGACCTACCGTGCGCAGTTGAGCGCGCTCGCCGCAGACCTGGCCGCGCGCGGCGCGATCGGCTGGGACGCGCTGCGTGCCGACGAGGTGCGCACGGCCATATCCCACGCTCATCGCGAGGGCCTGTCACCCCGCAGCGTCGCCCTGCGCCTGGCCGCGCTGCGCAGCCTGCTGCGCTTTCGCCGCCAGCAACGTGGCGCGCCCGAGCTCGACCCGACGCGCGGACTGAAGGCGCCGAAGGCCGGGCGCCGCCTGCCGGCCGTGCTCGATGCCGACAGCGTCACCCGCCTGGTCGAGATCCCGGCAGGCGAGCGGCTGTCGGCGCGCGATCGCGCGATCCTCGAACTCTTCTATTCCAGCGGACTGCGGCTGTCCGAACTGGCCGGCCTGCGCTGGGCGGATCTGGACCTCGAGGGCGGCAGTGTGCGCGTGCTCGGCAAGGGCGCGAAGACGCGCATCGTTCCGGTCGGCAGTCTCGCACGCGAGGCCTTGCTTGCGTTGCGGGCGGAAAGCCCCGGCGAAGGGACGGCCCCGGTTTTCGGCAACGGCCGTGGCGGTGCACTGTCGCCGCGCGCGATTCAGGCCCGGGTCCGCCACTGGGCGCAGCGCCAGGGCATCTGGCAGCGCGTGCATCCGCACCTGCTCAGGCATTCCTTCGCCAGCCACCTGCTGGAATCGAGCGGCGATTTGCGCGCGGTGCAGGAGTTGCTCGGGCACGCCGACATCGCGACGACCCAGGTCTACACCCACCTCGATTTCCAGCACCTCGCCCAGGTCTACGACCGCGCCCATCCGCGTGCGCGGCGCAGCCGCAGTGGCGAGTGAGCGCGCCGATTCAACTTCCGCAGGACACCCATCGATGCCCCTGGCCCATCCCGAGATCCCCGCCCGCGAACGCCTGATCGTCGCGCTCGATTACGCCGATGCCGGGCAGGCGAGGGCGCTCGTCGAGCGCCTCGGTGACAGCGTGCACCACTACAAGATCGGCCTGGAGTTGCTGACCGGTGGCGAGTACTTCCGCTTGCTGGCGGAACTGAAGGCCGCCGGCAAGCGGGTTTTTGCCGACCTCAAGCTGCACGACATCCCGGCGACCGTCGCCGCCGCCGTCGCCGGGATGCGCCGCCACGCGCCCGATTTGCTGACGCTGCACGCCTATCCGGCGGCGATCGCGGCGGCTCGCGAGGTGGCTGGCGACACCGCGCTGCTGGCGGTGACGGTACTGACCAGCATCGGCGCCGAGGAACTGGCGGCCGACGGACTCGCCGGCTCACCCGCCGACGTGGTGCTGCGCCGCGCACAGGCCGCCGTCGCTGCCGGCGCGCGCGGGCTGGTCTGCTCGGGACTGGAGGCGTCGCTGCTGCGCCGTGAGCTGGGAACGGGCCCGTTGATCGTCTGCCCGGGCATTCGCACCACACCCGGGGGCGATGACCAGAAGCGCACCGTCAATGTGGCGCAGGCCTTGGCCAATGGCGCCGATTACATCGTCGTGGGCCGGCCGATCCGCCAGAGCGAGAATCCGGCAGCCAGTGCGCGCGCCACTCAAGAGCTTATTAATCAATCACTTGAAGAACAAAGCTCAGCTATTGACTGAGGAAGCGGTCCTAACTTACTCTTTGCGCAACACAAGTGACGACGATCTTATCGTCGCGAAACGCGCCCGAAACAACAAAAGCCCAGAAGGGCACCCTCCAAGGCGGAGCTGGTCTCCGCCTTTTCTTTTGGCGCTTTTCGGAAGCTTTCGATCGCAGCAGGGTCGTGCGGCGCTGCACCGGCTTTGAGTCGAGAAGCGTCCGGATGAATCCGGACCCACCAGAGCGCCGCAAGCCTGTGGGTCGGCATTCATGCCGACGCTTCCGCCTCCCGTCCCCCTCCGCCTCCGTTCACCCCATCTGAACCCTCAACCCCTCCATGACCCCTGGCGCTTTGCGCCTTCCGCTGGCGAGGGATAGAGTCCGCGCCATCACGCACGCCCGCCATGGGCGCCCGGCGGCCCGGGTACCGGCCGCCTCCGACCCAAGGAGCATCCCATGTCGATCCGACTTCCCTTCGCCGCGACTGCGCTCGCCCTGGCCCTGCTGGCTGGCTGTGGCCAGAAGGAAGAGGCTGCCGCCCCGGCCGAGCAGGTAGCCGTCGCCACCGCCAGTGCGAGCAGCACGCTGTCCGCCCAGGTCAGCGCCTTTCGTGCCAATGACCTGAAGGCTCTGCTCGCGGCCGCGCTGCCGCCGGCGCAGCTCGACAAGCTGCGTGCCGAATGGGACGCCGAGCGCCAGCAGCCGCTGAGCGAGGAAGAGCGCCTCGAGTTCGCCGAGAACTGGGGCAAGCTCACCGCACCCGATGGCATCGACAGGATCATGGCCGAGGTCGAGCCGCAGCTCGCCCAGATGAAGCCGCAGATGGCGGGCCTGATCGCGATGGGCCAGGGTGTGGCGACGATGACGATCGCCCAGAGCACCGAACTGACCGAAGAGCAGAAGGCCCAGGCCACGCAGTTCATGAACGGCCTCGGGGCGTGGGCCAGCAAGACCGACTTCACCGACCCGGCGCTGCTCCGGCAGTCGCTGACCGCACTCGCCGAGGGCCTGCGCGCCACCGGTATCAAGACCCTGGACGACGCGCGCGCGCTCAGCTTCGACGAACTGCTGGTGCGCGTCGGCCAGGCCATGGGCGGCTTCAAGCAGGCGCTCGCGGTCTACGGTTTCTCGCTTGACGAGATGGCTGACAGCGTCAAGACCGAGCTGGTCAGCGAAAACGGCAACAGCGCGCGGGTCAGGGTCAGCTACGCGCTGTTCGGCACCCCGTTGTCCTTCGAGAGCGACATGGAGCGTGTCGATGGCCGCTGGTATGGCAAGGACATGCTCGAGCAGATCCGCAAGGAGGAGGCCGAGGCGGCCGCCGGCGCTGGCGCTGAAGCCGAGGCCAGCACCGGCTCCTGAGCGGCGCGCGCCCAGCGCCGCGACCATCCGGAACGACCATGAGCGAGACCTCCGTCCACGCCCGCGCCCCGTGGCTGCGGCGCACGCTGCTGGGCTTCACCGGTTGGGTCCTCGGACCCTTCCTGAAGTTGCAGCGCATCGTGCCCGAGGGTGCCCAGGCGCCCTTCGATCCGAGCCGTCCGGTGTGCTACCTGATCGATCGCCACGGCCTGTCCAACCTGGCCATCCTCGATCGCGCCTGCCGCGAGGCCGGCTGGCCACGGCCCATCGATCCGCTGCCGCTGGCCAGCCTCGACAAACCGCTGGCGAGCGCCTTCGCGATCGAAAAGCGCCGCGGCTGGCTTTTTGGCCGACGTGATCTGAAGGACCGCAGCGCGCGCCTCGAGCGGCTGGTCGCGGCGATCCGCCGCGACCCCGAGACCCGCGTGCAACTGGTACCGGTGTCGATCTTCGTCGGACGCGCGCCGGACCGCTCGAGCGGCTGGTTCAAGGTGCTGTTCAGCGAGAACTGGGTGGTCGTCGGTCGCTTCCGCCGACTGCTCGCGATCCTCTTCAACGGCCGCAATACCTGGGTGCAGTTCAGCCCGGCGCTGACGCTGGACCCGGCCGCGCCCGAGCACGGCGACGACAAGCGTGCCGCTCACAAGCTGAACCTGCTGCTGCGCGTGCACTTCCGGCGCATCCGCGGCGCCGTCATCGGCCCCGATCTCTCGCACCGGCGCACCCTCGTCGACGATGTGCTGCGCAGCCAGCCGGTACGTGCCGCGATCGCGGCC
>JANJUH010000206.1 GCA_024710675.1 Lysobacterales bacterium | reverse complement strand
GCATTCGACGATGACCGCGACGCCGCCGGGCGCATAGCCCTCGTAGCGGAGTTCCTCGTAGCTGACGCCTTCGAGTTCACCGGCGGCCTTCTTGATCGCGCGCTCGATGTTGTCCTTGGGCATCGAGTTGGCGATGGCCTTGTTCATCGCCAGGCGCAGGCGGGGATTGCCGGCGGGGTCCGACCCGCCCGTGCGTACCGCGACATGAATCTCGCGAACGATCTTGGTGAAGATCTTGCCGCGGGCTGCGTCCTGCTTGCCCTTGCGGTGCTGGATGTTCGCCCATTTGCTGTGCCCGGCCATGGCAATTCGCTCCGTGAGTGCCAGAATCAAGGGCACGTCATGATAGCGGCGGGCCGGAGGATCCAGATGACCGAGGTGGCAGGCGAGCGGATGCGGCTGTACGAGGGCGCCGAACTCGAGGCGATGATCGGCCGCATGGCGCGCCAGGCGCTGTCGGCGCTCGATGGCGACACCCCGCCACTGATCGTCGGCGTGCTGCGCCGCGGCGCGCCGCTGGCCGATCGCCTGCTGGCGGCGATGCAGGCGCGCCAGCCGGGGTATCGCGCCGACCGCCTTGATCTCAAGGTCAAGCGCTACTCGGATGACTTGAAACTGCTGCACGCCGACACCCACCTCGAACACCCGGGGACCGCGGCCGACCTGGTGCGCGGCCGTGAGGTACTGGTGGTCGACGATGTGCTTTACCAGGGCCACTCGCTGTTCCGCGTCTTCGAGTTCCTGCGCGCCGAGGGCGCTGCCAGCGTGCGTGCGGCAGTGCTCGCCGATCGCTGCGTGGTGCGCTTGCCGGTGAAGGCGGATGTCGTCGGCACCTACCTGCAGATCTCCGCGGGCGATGTCGTCGAGTGCAGCGTGCCGCCCTACGAGCCCGAGTTCGCCATCGACCTGTTGCGACCGTCGCGGGGCTGAGCGCCATGTCCGGCCTGATGAGCAAGTTGTTCTCCCGGGTCTCTGCAGCGCCGACCAATCCGCGCCCGCAGGTGGCGCAGAAGGCCTTCGACGTCGCCGATCTCTACCGCGGACCGGCCGATCCGCAGGCCGTCGAGGGCAGCGAGCGCCAGCCGCTCGACGAGCGCCTGCGCCAGGCCTATTTCTGGATCGTCAACACGGCGATCATCTCCACGCACTACGACATCGAGTTCCAGGACGGCCCGCCGACGAGCTTTGCGATCGGCGATCGCAAGAGCCTGCTGTCGCTGCCCAGCGCGCAGAGCTACTCGAGTTTCGTGCTGCTGCCGCTGTTGACCTTCGCGACCCAGCGCAAATGCCTGTTCGTCGGTGGCCCCGGCCGTGGCAAGACCGCCAGCGCCACCCTGATGGGCGTGCTCGCCGGCTATCCGGTGCGCGAGGTGCGCCGGGCGATGCAGCGTGGCCACCCGCAGATGACCGTCGCCGACCTGCTCGGCCAGCCGCTGCCGTCCGATCTGATCAACGCCGATTCCGTGGCCAAGGTCCGCATCGCGTGGCGCTCCTGGCTGTCGATGCGGGTGAAGATCATCGACGAGTACAACCGCATCCCGACGCGCACCCAATCGGCGCTGCTGACGCTGATGGGCGACAACTATGCCGAGCTCTACGACCAGATCTACGAGTGCCCGCCGGCGGCCTGGTACCTGACCGCCAACGACGATGCCGGTGGCGGCACCTACCAGGTGGTCGAGGCGCTGCGCGACCGCATCGATGTCATCGTCCAGGCGCTGTCCTTCAACCCGCGCTTTCTTGGCGAGCTGGTCACGCGCATCGAGGAGGACGCGCGGCCCGAGTCCTTCGTGCCGCGCGAAATCCTGTTCAACGAGGCAGAGATGCGCGAGCTCTCGGCGCAGGTCCGCGCGCTGCCGATCCCGGCGCCGGTGCGGCGGCGGCTCGAGTTCTTCGCCGCGCAGTTCGAGTTCATGGATCTCGCCGCCGAGCAGTTCGAGTACAAGAGCAAGGACACCGCGCGCCTGGCCGGCACCGACTGGAACTGGCTGGCCAGCCTGGACGACGGCCGCGACCGCCTGAAGGACCTCGGCTGCCACGTGCGCAACGGCCTGTCCGTGCGTAACCTGCTGACCTTGATCACCTACGCCAAGGCGATGGCCTGGTTCCGTGGCCTGCCCGAGGTGACACTGGACGATGTGCGCCAGGTGCTGCCCTTCGTCCTCGTCGACAAGCTCAAGCCAGACCTCGAATCGCCCTTCTTCCAGAGCCCGGAGCGCGCGCCGCTGAAGAGCGACCGGATCGGCTGGCTGCGCGCACTCTTCGACGCCAGTTGCCAGGAATACGATCGGCTCGACCTGGACCGCAGCGATCCGGTCGCCGAACTGATGGGCGAGGTGCAGCGTGGCCTCGATGGCGTCGAGGAGGCCGAGGCCCGCCAGCGGCTGGCGCGCATCGAGAGGGAGATCACGCGCATCGCCAAGGGCGGCAAGCTCTACGGGCCACAGTACGAAGACCTGCTGGTGCTGAAATCGCTGCACCAGCGCCACAGCAACTACCTGCGCTGGCTGGGCGGGCGATGAGCGTGGGCGCGGCGCTGGCCGGCGCGCTGCGCTC
>JANJUH010000201.1 GCA_024710675.1 Lysobacterales bacterium | reverse complement strand
CGCAGCCGCGCCCATTCGCGCTCGCCGCCGTGCTGGCGCACGGCCAGGATCCGCTGGGTCGGCGCGATGTTCCAGTGCGCCTCGTAGACCGGATTCTTGTGGACACGGAACTGTCCGGCGAGCAGCTCCGGCAGGGTGTCGAGGAAATAGCGTCCGCACATGGCGCCCGATGATGCCGCGGGCGGCGTGAATCAAGGCCATTTCGCGTCGACGCGTGCGCGCTCAGTCCGTTGGCCCGGACAGCAGTCGCAGCAGCACGCCGCGGCCGTCTTCCGGTCGCAGCGCGCCGGGACCGAGGGCGACACCGTCCAGGCGCGCGCGCGCCTCGGGGTCGGGGCCGGGCAGCACGCCGACGGCACGATTGCGACCATCCAGCTTCGACAAGTAGGCGCCGGCGTCGGCCAGCCCGATCACGAAGTCGTGGGCGGCTCCGTCGTCAGCCTCGGAGGCAGCCTCCGGTCCCTCGGCCATGCGCCAGGGGCAGGGTGCGTAGCCCAGCGATGCGGTCACGCGCAGGCGGGTGCCGTCGGCGAGCAGTACCGGCGTGCCCCCGACGGCGTGCAGGATGCGCTCGGCGAGTGCAGCGGCATCGTCGAGGTCGAGTCCGCGTGCAACGATCAGGAACTCCTCGCCGCCCCAGCGCATCGCCGCGTCGCCGGTACGGATCGTGCGACGCAGGCGGTGGGCGACCTCCACCAGCACGGCATCGCCTGCCTCGTGCCCGTGGTGGTCATTGATCTGCTTGAAGTGATCGAGGTCGAAGAGGAAGTAGCTGAGCTGGCGGTGGCGGCCACGGCGGCGTTCCGGTTCGCGGCTCGCTGTGCTGGCCTCGGCTTCCGGCAGGTCCAGGTACACCCGCAGGTAGCGGCGGTTGCGCAGGCCGGTCAGTGCATCGGAGAGCGCGGAGTCGGCGAGTTCCCGGTTCACCGCCTCGAGCTGGCGCGCCTGGGCCTCCAGCTGCGCCTTCTGGCGCTCGATCTCGGTTTGCCGCTGTTCCAGCGCGATGCGGCTTTCCAGCAAGGCGTGAAAGGCCTGCTCGCGTTCGCGTGCGTTGTGGCAGGCGCGCCCGTGGTGCCGCAGTCGCGCCACCAGCTCGAGCGCGCTCGGCAGCTTGACGACGTAATCGCTGGCGCCCGAGCGGAAGGCTTCGACCTTGGTCTCGGGTTCCTCCGCCGCCGACAACATCACCACCGGCACATCAATCAGGTTGGGATGGGCGCGGTAGCGTCGCAACAGTGCCATGCCATCGATGCCGTCCATCACCAGGTCCTGAACGATGACGGCCGGCTCGAAGGCCAGGGCCTCGTACAGCGCGCGATCGGGGTCGGCGACCTGGCGGATCTCGAATTCGCTCTCGCCAGCCAGCATCTGCGCCAAGGCGGCGAGGATCACCGGCTGGTCATCGACCATCAGCACCCGGATCTTCATGCGCCCACCCCACGCGTCACCTGGCGGGCGATGGTGGCGCCGATCGCCGGCAGCGGCAGCACCTGCAGCGCGGCGCCGATCTCGTGGGCAGCCCGCGGCATGCCGTAGACGGCCGAACTGCTCTCGTCCTGTGCGATCGTGTGCCAGCCCGCCTGGCGCAGCGCCAGCAGGCCGCGCGCGCCGTCGTTGCCCATCCCGGTCAGCAGCGCTGCCACCCCGCGCGAGCGCCAGCCGGCGAGCTGCTGGAACAGTACATCGATCCCGGGTACATGCAGCTCGCCCGGACGCGGGCTCAGGCGCGCGAACTGGCGCGAAGGCAACAGCGCGAGGTGGCCGCCCGGTGGTGCCACGTAGACCTGACCGCGCTCGGCATAGTCGCCGGCCCGCGCAAGGCGCACGGGGAGCAGGCAGTGTCCGCCCAGCCATTCGGCCAGGCCCGCGGAAAAGTCATCGTCGATGTGTTGCACGACCAGCACCGTGGCGGCGAGGCCAGCGGGGAGTCCTGCGAGCACAAGCGCCAGCGCTGCCGGGCCGCCGGTCGATGCCCCCAGCGCGACCAGTGTCGAATCCCGTCCCGCCGGGGCTGTTGCCTCAGGCTCCGCGCGGCCCTGACCGGTGCCGACCAGGGCACTCAGGCGCGCGATGCGCTCGAGCAGCCGTTGCGCCCCGAGCAGTTCACCATCGGGCTCCAGATGCGGCGCTCGCACATGGCCGAGCGCACCGGCAGCGAGTGCCTCGTAGACGCCGGCGTCGCCCTCGCATCCGAGTATCAGGCAGGAGGTGCCGGCGCGGCTGGCGTGCGCGACCAGGGCGCCGGCGTGGCCTGCCATGCGCACATCGAGCAGCAGCAGATCCACCGGATCGCGCGCGAGACGCCGCTCGGCTTCCCCGGCGTCGACCGCCACCCACGTGGGTACCGTGCCGCCCTGGCCGAGACTGCGGCGCACGGCCTCTCGTACCAGGCGGTCGGCATGGGCGATGGCGGTCTTCACGGGCCGCTGTCTCCGGCTGCACCGATGAGCTGGTGGACCAGGCGGAGGAAGCCTTCGTCCTGGAAATCCGCCTTGGTCAGATAACTGTCGGCACGGGCGTCGAGGCCGCGCCGGCGGTCTTCCGGCCGGTCGCGGTAAGACACGATGACCACCGGCAAGGCGCGCAGGCGCGGATCCTGCTTCACCGAGCGTGTCAGTTCGATGCCATCCATTCGTGGCATGTCGACATCGGTCACCAAGAGGTCGAAGGACTCGTCGCGCAGCCGGGTCCAGGCATCCATGCCATCGGTGGCCACCGCCACCTCGTAGCCGCGGCCCTCGAGGAGCTGCCTTTCCAGCTCGCGCACCGAGATGGAATCGTCGGCGACAAGAATGCGCCGCCTGCGTTGCTCGGGACGCTCCGCGTTGGCCGGTGCGAGCCGCGCGCGCTGTCGGGTCAGCGCGCTGCGCACCAGATCGTCGACGTCGAGGAGGATCACCGGGCTGCCATCGGGCAGCAGGGCCACGGCGGCCAGGTCGGCGACGCGGCCGAGGCGGGCGTCGAGCGGGCGGGTGGCCAGGTCGTACTCGCCGACGAGTTCGTCGACGACGAAGCCGACGGCGTGTCCCTGGTGCTCGGCGATGACCAGGTCGATGCGTTCACGGCCGACCCGCGTGCTGCCGAGTTCGAGCAGTTCCGCCAGTGGTACCAGGCCGATGTTGCGCGCTCCCAGCGGCAGGTATTGCAGGCCTTCCTGGTCCTGTATGTCGGCGTGCGCGGCGCGCACCACCTGCTCGATACGCAGCGAGGGGAAGGCGTAGGTCTCGCCGGCGGTGCGCACCACCAAGGAGCGCGTCACCGCGCGCGAGATCGGGACCAGCAGGTGAAAGGTGGTGCCGGCGCCCGGGCGCGTGCTGAGGCGCACACTGCCATCGAGGCGCTCGATCGCCGCGCGTACCGCATCGAGGCCCACGCCGCGGCCGGAGACCTCGGTGACCTCCGAACGCGTGCTGAAACCCGGAGCGAAGAGCAACTCGCGGAGCGCATTGTCGCCGAGGGCGTCGGCTCCCTCGGCGCTGATACGGCCCTGCGCGATCGCCCGCGCGCGTACCTGCTCGAGGTCGATGCCGGCGCCATCGTCGGAGACGTCGATGGCCAGCATGCCGGCGCGATGCGCTGCCCAGATGCGGATTTGCCCCTCCTCGGGCTTGCCAGCGGCCACCCGCGACGCCGGCCGCTCGACGCCATGGTCGATGGCGTTGCGCAGCAGGTGGGTCAGGGGTGCATCGAGTTGTTCGAGCACATCACGATCGACTTCCAGCGCCTCGCCGACGATCGACAGGCGGGCCTTGCGGCCGAGCTGGCGGGCGAGGTCACGGACGATGCGCGGATAGCCGAGCACGAGTTCGCGGAATGGCCGCAGGCGGGTCATCGCGGCGGCCTGGTAGACCCGCTCGTTGAGGTCGAAGGCCTCGCGCGAGTAGTCCGAGAAATCCTCGATCCAGGATTGCAGCAGCGCGCGCGAGCCGTTGAGCTGGCGGCGCATCGCGGCCAGCTCGGCACCGACCGGCGTCGACTGCGCGGGCGCCCCGAGGCGGTGGTGGAGGTCGTCGAGCATCCGCCCGAACTGCCCCAAAGACTGCCGCAGTCGCTGCTGGCGCTCGGCGAAGGGTCGCAGGCGGTGCGCGCCGACGACTCCGGAGCCAGCCAGCGCGATCAGGCGCCCGACCAGGCTGGCCTTGACGCGCAGGACCGGGTCGCCGTCGGCCGCCTCGATGTAGCTCGGCGCGCTGATCGGCGGGGCCGGCATTGACGAGGGTGCGTCGACCTCTGGCGTGAACTCTCCCGCAGCCGCGTGCGGCGCGGCCGTCACCGTGGCGCAGAGCGCATCGCGACGCGCCAGCAGGGCAGGGGTGGCGCCGTCGCGGGCGAGTTCACGCAAGAGATCGACGCAGCCGAGCGCGAACTCGATGAAGCCATCGCTCACTGCCACGCCTGCGCGTTGCACCTGCGACAGGCGCTCCTCCAGTTCGTGCGCGAGGGTCACGGCGGCATCGAGGCGCACGGCGCGCGAGGCGCCCTTGACCGAGTGCGCCGAGCGCATCAGGGGCGCGATCAGCTCCAGGCGCTCGCGCTCCTGGTCCAGGCGCAGCAGGAGCTGCGAGAGGCGGCTGCACTGTTCCTCGACCTCATGACGGAACAGGCCCAGCAGCGCAGTTCCGGCGCCCGGGGCCGGAGCCGGGGGCTCGCCGACTTCGCCGAGGCGGCTCAGGAGTTCGCCCAGGACCGGTGCCATCGACGCCAGCCACGGCTCGAAGTCGTCGAGCGAAACATCGGCCAGGCGCTGCAGGCATGCGAGCGCTTCGCCGCAGACCGGATCGGTGAGCGCGGGTCCGACACCCGCGCCGATCCCGATCAATGCCGCCGCCAGCTTTTCCCATTCACCTCGTCCCAGTACCTTGAGTGCGCTGTCCAGTGATCGGACGCGGCGGTTCCAGCGCGCCAGGCCCTCGCCGGCACCTTCCGCCGTCATTGCCAGAGCACGCGCCGTGACCAGTTCCGCGACCAGTTTGCGGACTTCGCCCTGGAGCAAGCCGTGCAGCGTGCTCATTGGTACAGCGCCTCTTCGAGCGCGCTCATCAGCGCGGCGCCCGCCAGCAGCGGCAGTCGCCCTTCGGCGGTCACGGCCACGCCGGCGAGGCAGGCAGCGAGCGCGCGTGGCAGGGTGGCCGGCACTTCGCCGATCTTGTCGCCCGCGACTGCGCGCAGGCCTGCGACTTCGCTGGCGCGGAAGGCGATCGGCGCGAGCTGCGGGGGCGCGAGCAGCACCAGGCGGGTGGCATCGCCTCCGACCTGGTCGCGCGGCCCGAGGCCGAGGACTTCGATCAGCGCGACACAAAGGTGCAGCTCGCCACGGATGGGTACCAGTCCCTCGACACGGCGATCGCCACGATGCGCGATCCGCCGCGGCGGATGGTCGGGCGCCACTTCGGCGATGTGATCGCAGGGCAGGCCCAACCACTGGGCGCCCAGGCGGAAAGCCAGCACGCTGCGGGAATTCCCGGCGCGGGTCGCGGACAGCGCGCTCGACAAGGGCGGCAGCGGATCGATGGCGCGCCTGAGCAGGGTGCGGGCAGCGTCGCGGTAGACCGGGCAATTGCGACAATGGATTTCGGTGGCGAGCTGCGGGCAGCTCTGGTCGCCGCCGTAGACGCCTATCCGGCGCCAGCAGCCGGCCGTGGATTCCGATGCGCTCACCGGCGTACTCCGTCGCCGCGGGTCAGCCGCGCGCGCAGGCGCGCGGCCGAGTCGGTGTCACCGAGCCGCTCGGCGATCAGGATGCGCAAGCGCAGCGATTCCTCGTCGTCGCGCTCGAGGTAGCCGGCGCGGGCGAAGGCATCATCGGCACCGGCGAGCTCATCGAGGGCGAGGCGTACGGTCCCGAGCAGTCGCCAAGCGGCGGCATCTTCCTGGTTTGCGGCGAGGCACTGGAGCAACAGGGATTCGGCTTGGACAAGGGCGCCGCCATCGGCGAGCCGGCATGCCTCGTCGAAGGCCGAAAGTGGCGCCGGTCCGGGCACGAGCAGGGGAATCGGGGCTCGCTCGCGCCGGCGCGGCGTCGGCAAGGCAACGGGCTTTGCGGGCGGCGCGGCAAGTTCCTTCGAACCGGCGCGCCTGTAGGTCAGCGCTCCCAGCCCCTCGGCCGCCTGCCAGCGCGGATCGAGCGCCGGCAGCGCCTCCGCCTGGCCGGCGAACACCAGGCCGTCGCTGGCCAGCAGCGCATCGATCCGGTCGAGGACGCGGCGACGCGCGGGCGGGTCGAGGTAGATCAGCAGGTTGCGGCAGAACACGGCATCGAATGGACCGCCATCGGCAAGCAGCATCGGATCGAGCGCATTGCCGACCCGGAAGCTGACCCGACGCGCCAGCGCGGCCGAGGGCTGCCATTCGCCATTGATCTCCTCGCCATGGCCCACGGGGGGCGGTGCGCCGCGGAAGGCGGTGCGGCGATAGCGGGCACGCTGCGCCGATGCCACCGAGGTGGCGTTCACGTCCACGCCGACGATCTCGAAGGCGCCGTACGGGAGTCCCGCATCTGCGAGCGCCAGGGCGGCTGACCAGGCCTCCTCGCCGGTGGAGCACGGCAGGCTGAGCAGTCGGAAAGCTCCCTGGCCGCCACGCGCCCGCGCGAAGGCCGCCAGTTCGACAAACTGCTCGGGCACACGGAAAAACCAGGTCTCGGGGACCGTGACTTCCTCGAGCAGCACCTGCCAGGCATCGAGGTCGAGCAGCACCCGCTGGTACAGCGTGGCGGGGTTGGCCGCACCGAGCCGCCGCATCGCCTCGTCGATGGCATGATCCAGCGTGCCGAGCCCGATCGACTCGGCATCCAGACCCACCCGCTCGCGCAAGCAGTCACGGAGTTCGGCGCGGCTCATGCAGCGTCCTCCGGCACGAACAGTCGCAGCAGCGCTTCGGGAAGCAGTTCGGCTGGATCCACCAGTTGCGGCAGTCCCGGACGCGCAGGCAGGTGGCGTCCAAGCCAGGGTGCGTCCGGCAGGCGCAAGCCTTCGAGAGTGTCGCCGATCTCGACCAGGTCGACGACGTCTTCCGCGAGCAGCCCCAGCCAGCGCCGTGCACTCGAGTGGCCCACGGCGACGACGATGATCCGCGTCCCGAGCAAGGCTTCCGCGGGCCGGCCGGCAACGACCTGGCAGAGATCGACCACCGGCGTCAGCATGCCGCGGTAAGGCAGCAGTCCGACGACGCCCGCGGGTGCCAGCGGCGGCTGGCGCAGCGGCATCCGCGGCAGCACCTCGACGATGTCGCGGGCAGCCACGGCCAACTCGGCGTCACCGGCGCGGAAGGCGAGGGCGAGCATGGCGCGCCGTGGCCCTCAGGCGCCGAGGTTGAACTTCGCGATTTCCTGCTTGAGCGCGGACACCGCGTCCCGCAGGCTTCCGGTGGCCGCGTTGAATTCGCGCAGGGACACGCTGGTCTGGCGGGCGCCATCGAGCAGCTGGCCCATGGCCTCGCCGATCTGGCGCGCCCCTTGCGACTGGCTGCGCATGCCGTGGTTGACGGTGTCGAAGCGCTCCGAGAGCGTCTTGACCTGGCTGATGATCTGGGTGAACTGGCCGCCGACCCGCTCGACGGTGCCGACGCCGCTGCGGACTTCCTCGGCGAAGCGGTCGATCTCCATCACCCCTGCCGACACCGCGGTCTGCATCTGCTTGACCATCTGCTCGATGTCCAGCGTGGCAACGGCGGTCTGGTCGGCGAGGCGACGGATCTCTCGCGCCAGCACCAGGAAGCCCAGGCCCTGCTCGCCGGCCTTCTCGGCCTCGATCGCGGCGTTGATGGACAGCAGGTTGGTCTGGTCGGCGACCTTGGAGATGGTGGTGACCACGCCGGTGATGTCCGCGGCTTCCTCGCGGATGGCCGCGAGCCGTGCCGCCATCGCGTTGGCGACCTGGGCAAGGCGATCCATCGTCGTGTCGAGGTGCGAGAGCCCGGTCTGGCCCTGTTCGGCGAGCTCGGCGGTCTGCGCCGACACCGTGTTGAGGCCTTCCATGGTGCCCAGCAGCTCGTGGCTGGTGGCCGCGATCTGCTTGACGGCGGCGGCGATCTGGTTGGTCGAGGCGCCAAAACCCTGCACCGTGGCTTCCTGCTGGCGACTGGTCGCGGCGAACTCGGTGGCCGTGCTCATCAGCTCGACCGAGGCCTGCTTCACCCGTGCCACCAGCCCGCGCAGGCTCTGCGTCATGGTCCCGATGGCTGCCAGCAGGGTCCCGGCCTCGTCGATCTCGTTGCTGGCGGGCACCTCGATGGTCAAATCGCCCTGGGCCACGCGCTCGGCCACGCCGGCAGCGAAATGCACGCGCGCGCTCAATTGCTGCGCCACCCTGCGCGCGAACCAGGCCATCACCAGCACCAGAAGCACGATCGCGGCGCCGAGCGCCACCAGGTGGCTGCTGCGGCGTTCGATCAAGGCATCGGCCTCGCGCTCGTCGGTGGCGTTGCGCTGGCGTGCCAGTTCGACCACCTCGTCGATCGCGTAGCGGTGCGCCTCGTAGCGCTGGTGCATCCGCGCCAGCGCAGCCAGTGCCGCGTCGCGCTGGCCGGCCTTCAGGGCGGGCACGTACTCCTCGTCGCGGATCCGGTAGAAATCCAGCGCCGCGCGGGCGGCCGTCACCGTCATCGGGTTGGCGATGGCCGGTTCGTCGGCCAGGTTGCGCTTCCACTTCTCCTGGATGTTCTCGTAGTCCACGCGCAAGCGGTTGCCGCGCTCGATCAGGCGTGCGATCTCGGTCGGATCCGCCTCGTCGCGCAGGCGCAGGACCAGCAGATAGGACTCGACGATGTAGCCGGGTGGCGGGAGGATGTCGGCGATGAGGTCGTTGCCGACGATGATGCGGTCGTAGATCGGCCCCTTGACCCGCACCGCGCCCAGCGTGAACCAGGCGAGGGTTGCGAAGGCGGCGAACAGCAGCAGGAAGATGCCGACGAACCAGGACAGCCGTGCTGCCAGCCGCGAATCGACGCGTGACATCGTCGCCCCCTGTGGCGATGAGGAATCCGCGCGATAGTGCAGTTGCCGCGGACGCGAATCAATCCTGTATCGATCGGCAGGCGCCCCGACGGCGCCTGCCCGGTGCCCGAATCAGCGCAAGCCGGTCTCGTTGCGCGCGATCACCATGCGCTGGATTTCGCTGGTGCCCTCGTAGATCTCGGTGATCTTGGCATCGCGGAAATAGCGCTCGAGCGG
>JANJUH010000194.1 GCA_024710675.1 Lysobacterales bacterium | reverse complement strand
ACGCCATCGTCACCGTCGAGGAAGGCTGCGTGATGGGCGGCGCCGGCAGCGCCTGCCTCGAGGTCCTCGCCGCAAATGGGATCGAAGTGCCGGTGCTGCAGCTCGGACTACCCGACGAATTCATCGAGCACGGCGACCCGGCGCGCCTGCTGGCGATGTGCGGGCTCGATGCCGAGGGCATCGAGCGCTCGATCCGGCAGCGTTTTCCGAAGGGTCAGAGCGTGCGGGTGGCGGCCTGAGCATCGCAATCGAGCAAGCGTTGCCGTAGGAGCGCCCTTGGGCGCGATCGCGTCCGCGGCAAGGCCTCTTCGCGCGCAGAGCGCGCTCCTACACCGGTGAGGCATCCCCAGACCCTGGGTGCGCCCTCCGGCGCGATCAGACGCGCCGCCCGACTACCACACGATCCCGACCCGCCATGTCCTGGCGAGTCGCGACGTCCTCGTAGCCCAGTTGGGTAAGCATCCGGCGCGTCGCCTCGCCCTGCGTATGCCCGTGCTCCATCGCCAGCCAGCCGCCGGGACGGAGCACGCGCCGCGCCTGTTCGGCAATCCGCGCGAGATCGGCGAGTCCTCCCTCCGCTGCCACCAGCGCCGATTCCGGCTCGCCCCCGGACCGCAACTCGGGCAGGTGGACATCGTCAGGCGCAAGATAGGGCGGGTTGGACATCACCCCATCCACGCTTTCGCTGGCCAAAGCCGCCAGCCAGTCGCCCTGCCAGAAAGCCACGGCGGCGCCGAGGCGGCGGGCGTTGGCCGACGCCACCGCGAGCGCATCGGCGCTGCGGTCGCAGGCGAGCACGAAGGACTGCGGCCTTTCGAGTGCCAGCGAGACCGCCAGCGCGCCGCTGCCGGTACCGGCGTCGACCACGGTGCCCGGCAGGTCCTCGCCGACGCACTCGAGGGCAAGCGTCAGCAGGGCCTCGCTATCCGGCCGCGGGATCAGCACGCGGCGATCGACGAGGAAGCGGCGACCCCAGAATTCCGCCTCGCCAATCACGTAGGGCAAGGGCTCGCCCGCCCGCACGCGCGCCCACGCCGCCAGGAAATCGCCGACGAGCGCGGGTTCGCCCGTATCGGACAGATGCGCGTACAGCCAGCTTCGCGACTTGCCGAGCAGATACAGCAGCAGCCATTCGGCGGCGGCCCGCGACTCGGCGTCGCCGCCCGCCGCTTCCCTCAACAAGGAGGCCAGTGTGGCGCTCATCGAACGTCCATGCCGCGCGCACTATCCTCACGAATCCGCCTTGCCTGGCCTTTGTGCATGAAGACTCGCCTGCTCGCCATCGCCTTGAGCGCCTGTATACCGGGAGCCGCCGACGCCTGGGGTGTCGTGGGCCATCGTGTCATCGGCGCGCTCGCCGAGGCGCAGCTCACGCCGGTCGCAACCGCGCAAGTCCAGGCCCTGCTCGCCGGCGAAGCCGAACCCACGCTGGCGGGCGTGTCGACCTGGGCCGACCAGGTACGCGACCAAGGTGAGGCCTACCGTTGGAGCGTGCCGCTGCACTGGGTCAACTTCGAGCGCGGCGCCTGCCGGTATGACGCCGAGAAGCTGTGCCGCGAGGGCCGTTGCGTGGTCGGCGCGATCGAGAAATACACCGCCGAACTGGCCGATGCCAGCCTGCCGCTGGAGCAGCGCCGCGAGGCCTTGAAGTGGGTGGTGCACTTTGTCGGCGACGTCCACCAGCCGCTGCACGCCGGCTTCGCCTTCGATCGTGGCGGCAACGACTTCCAGATCAACTTCCAGCGCACCGGCTGGAACCTGCACTCGGTCTGGGACTCGCTGATCCTCGAGAGCACCAAGCTCGACTGGGAGGGCTATCACCAACGCGTCGCGGCGACGAACTTGTCGGAAGAAGCGACTGCGCGTGCGCGCGAGCTGTCGCCTCGCCGCTGGGCCGAGGAGTCCTGCGAGATCGTCCATCGCGAGGAGTTCTACCCACCGCGCCACAAGATCACCCGTGCCTACCTGGATGCCCATCGGCCGCTGGCCGACGAGCGCTTGAAGCTTGCTGCGGCACGGCTGGCCGGCGTGTTGAACGAGGCGCTGGGAAACTGGTAAACGGTAAATGGCAAGAGCGTCGGCATGAATGCCGACCCACAGGTGTGAGGCGCTTGTGGGTCCGGATTCATCCGGACGCTTTTCCCGGGTCCCAGCAAGAACGTCGGCATGAATGCCGACCCACGGGAGCAGGGCGCACGCGCGCCGGCCCCTAACCCCGCTTCTCGTCGCGGGCGTCCTTCGCAGACCAATGCTTTTCCCGGATCCCGCGCGCGAACTGCGGCAACGCGCGGCTGCCGCGGCGCCCTACTCGAACCCATCCCGCAACAGCACCGCCGGCACATGCATCACGATGCAGTGCAGCGCACCCGAGAGCGTGATGATGCTCGAGCAGTCGATCGGCACGAACTGGCGCGTCGGGAAGGCCTGCTCGAAAACCACGCGGGCGGCCTGGTTCTGGGTCTCGTAGTTGTTGAAGCGGCAGCCCAGCACCAGTCGATCGAGGACGACGGCATTGGCATAGGTGTAGTGCGTGCCATTGGCGCTGAAACCGTCGAGCCGCAGCACCTGCTTGCCGCGCTGCGCGAGCAGCGATGCGGCCGCTTCGGTGACGGCAAAGGGCGTCGCGTAGATGCCACCGGTATTGGGGTAGCGGTTGACCAGCACCCGGTTGCCATCGGCCGGCAGCATCCACATGTCGATGTGCTGGGTGGAATCGAAGCTGGCCGGCAGCGGATCGACCAGCGTCAGGTCCAGCCCCTGGTAGCTGGCATACAGGCCCTGGATCTGCGCCGCCGTGTACCCTGGATTCTCCGCGGCGATCAGTGTGGTCATGTACGCCGTTCCATCCTCGAAGAGATGGAAGTTGCCACCGCCGTGGACGATCGGCATGTCGTACAGCGGTTCGCCCAAACGCGCGAGCACCGGTTGCGGAATGGCGTCGTCCTGCGGCCTGGGCCGGTTGTAGACATGATCGACGCCGGCGCGGCGCCCATTGGCATCGATGAAGCGCGGGCCGTAGTCACGCATCCACACGCTGTTGCTCGGCGCGACGATGAAATCGACGCGGGACAGGTCGGCGCCGGCCCCGGCCAGTGTCGATGCGGCCGATGCTTGCTGGCTGCTGCCCGAGACCACGACGTGCAGGGTGACATCGGGCTCGCCGGTGGTGATCGCCACCGCCATCTCGGTCAGTACCGAGTTCAGGCTGCCCCAGCGGATCAGCAGACCGGAGTTGCGCGCGGTCTCGGCCGGCGTGGCGACGGGTCCCACCGGCGGCGCCAGCGGCAGGCGCAGCACCGGCTGGCTCCAGCGCTCGCGCTCGCCGCGCGCCCAGCCGCGTGGCAGCGCCGGTTCGTCGTCGGCGATCATCGCCAGGTAGGCCGGATCAGCCGTCCGCAGCGCCGGCTCGGCAGCCGCAGCCGGGGCACCGGCCAGGGCGAGCAGCAGCGCCGGAAGCAAGCCGCGACTCACGCCAGCAGCGCCCGCGCCTGCTCGGCCACGCGCTCGGCGGTAAAGCCGAAGTAGGGCCACAGCACCTTGTCCGGCGCCGAGGCGCCGAAGCGATCGAGCCCGACCACATGGCCCTCGTGGCCAACGTAACGGTACCAGCCGGCCGTCGCCCCGGCCTCGATGGCCACGCGACGGCGGCACCAGGAGGGCAGTACCGACTCGCGATACTCCAGCGGCTGCGCCTCGAAGGCTTCGACGCAAGGCATCGACACCACGCGGATTGCCCGGCCCTCGGCCGCCAGCGCGCGCGCCGCCTGCATCGCCAGCTCGACCTCGCTGCCGGTGGCGATCAGGATCGCGTCGATCGCATCGCTGCCGGTGTCCAGAAGCACGTAGCCACCACGGGCGATGGCCGCGATCTGTTCGGCCGTGCGCACCTGCGGCGCGAGGTTCTGGCGCGACAGCGCCAGGCAGGCCGGGCCGTCGCGGCGCTCGAGTGCCGCCTTCCAGGCGACCGCGGTCTCGACCGCGTCGCAAGGACGCCAGACCCGATTGTTCGGGATCAGCCGCAGGCTCGCGAGGTGCTCGATCGGCTGGTGGGTGGGGCCGTCCTCGCCGAGTCCGATGCTGTCGTGGGTGTACACGTGCACCACCGGCAAGTGCATCTGGCAGCCCATGCGTACCGCGTTTCTGGCGTAATCGGAGAAGACCAGGAAGGTGGCGGTAAAGGCGCGCAGGCCGCCGTGCAGCACCAGGCCGTTGGCGATCGCGCTCATGCCGAACTCGCGCACGCCGTAATAGACGTAATTGCCGCCGTCTTCGGCGCCGACCACATCGCGGCTGCTCTTGACGATGGAGTAATTCGAGTGGGCGAGGTCGGCCGAGCCACCGACCAGTTCCGGGATCGCCGGCACGATGGCCTCCAGCACGCGCTGGCTGGCCTTGCGGCTGGCGATCGCGGCGGTCTCGGCGGCAAAGGTGGCAATGAGGCCGTCGAGCGCCTCGCGCGCGGCGGAAGGCAGTTCGCCGGCCAGGCAACGCTCGAACTCGGCCGCCAGTTGCGGATGGGCCTCCTGGTAGCGCGCGCGCAGCGCGTCCCAGTCACCATGCCAACGGCGTCCCTTGGCGCGCGCATCGAAAGCGTCGGCAATGTCCGCGGGAATCTCGAAGGGCGCGTGCGTCCAGCCGAGCGCGGCGCGCGTGGCGGCCACCTCGGCGGCACCGAGTGGTGCGCCGTGCGTGCTCTCGCTGCCCTGCTTGTTCGGCGAGCCATAGCCGATGGTGGTCTTGCAGCAGATCAGCGTGGGCTTGGTCGGATCGGCAGCGGCGGTCACCAGCGCCGCCTTGATGGCTTCGGGGTTGTGGCCGTCGACCTCCGGGATCACCTCCCAGCCGTAGGCCTCGAAGCGCTTGGGCGTATCGTCGGTGAACCAGCCCGAGACCTTGCCATCGATCGAGATGCCGTTGTCGTCGTAGAGCACGATCAGCTTGCCGAGCTGCAGCGTGGCGGCCAGCGAGGCGACTTCGTGGGAGATGCCCTCCATCAGGCAGCCGTCGCCGGCGAAGACGTAGGTGTAATGATCGACCAGCGGGAAATCCGGGCGGTTGAAGCGTCGCGCCAGGATCTTCTCGGCCAGCGCCATGCCGACGGCGTTCGCCAGCCCCTGTCCGAGCGGGCCGGTGGTGGTCTCGATACCCGGCGTCTCGTGGACCTCGGGGTGGCCCGGCGTCTTCGAATGCAACTGCCGGAAGCGCCGCAACTCCTCGATCGACAGCGCATAGCCGGCGAGGTGCAGCAGCGCGTAGTGCAGCATCGAGCCGTGGCCATTCGAGAGCACGAAACGATCGCGGTTGAACCACTTCGGATCGTTCGGATCGTGGCGCAGGAAGTCGTTCCACAGCACTTCGGCGATATCGGCCATGCCCATCGGCATGCCCGGGTGCCCTGAGTTCGCCTGCTGGACCGCGTCGATCGCGAGGAAGCGTATGGCGTTGGCAAGGTCGCGACGGCTCGGCATCGAAGGGCTCCAGGGGCTGCAAGAGGATAACCCCCGATTCTGCACCATGCGGCCGCGGGCAGACACTTGCGCTGGACCGGAATCGAGATGGCACGGGAGATCACTTCCCGAGGCGCAAGCGCCATGCACTGTGACCGGCGCCGGACGTTGGCTCGCCTGCCGCGGCTACAATCCGGCGATCGAGAGCACGACCTGATGATGATTGCCCAGACCCTGCAATGGCTCGCCGCCGAAGCCAGCATCCTCGCGGCGCTGGCGGTGGCCGTGACCCTGGTCCTGGGTCGCGGGCGCTTGGCGCTGCTGCTCGTGTTGCTACTGGCCTGGCTGCACGGGCCCAATGCACAGTCTGTCGATGCCGGTACCGCCACTGCCCTTCTGATCGCGGTGCTGGCAATGCTCCCGGAGCCCACCTGGCGCTCGCCGCAAGCCTGGCTATTGGGCATGGCCTGCCTGTGGCTGGCTGGATGGCTACCGTGGCCATCATCGCCGGATGCCGCGTGGCCGGGGGCCCCGGTGGCGAACGTGGCTGGGTGGAGCGTGGGCCTGGCCCTGTTGGCCGGGCTTGTGCGCTGGATTCGCTCCGGCGGTCCATTCGAACTCGTGTTTGCCCTGAGCCTGCTGCCGGCGCTGCCGCTGCTGCTCGGAAGCGAGGCCCTTCGCCCGGGATGGCTGGCCGTGCTCGCGGGTCTGGTCCTGCTGGGCGGATTGTGGGCTGCCGTCAGGGTGGCGTATGTCGATGCGCTCACCGGGCTTCCCAATCGGCGCGCCTTCGACGAGCAGATGAGCCGACTCTCCGGGCAAGCGGCGGTGGCCATGATCGATGTCGATCATTTCAAACGCTTCAATGATCGCCACGGGCACGAGGCCGGCGACCGCGCCTTGAGAGCCGTCGCGCGCCAGGTCCGTGGGGTCCACGGTGGCCGCGCCTATCGCTACGGCGGCGAGGAGTTCGCAGTGATCTTCGAGGGTCGGCATGTCGAGAAGGCGGAAGAAGCCCTCGAGCGTGTGCGCGAATGCGTGGAAGCCATGCCGGTTCGCGTCGGCACGGGCAAGCGCGCCGGGGCACAGGCGGTGCGCCGCGGTCAGGGTGGCGAGCTGCGGGTGACGGTCAGCATGGGGCTGGCGCGGCGGGTCAGCCGCGGGCGACCGGCTGTCGAAGTCCTCAAGGAGGCTGACCGCGCGCTCTACCGCTCCAAGCAGGGGGGGCGCAACCGCCTGACCCTCGCGCGGGCCTGATGCCCGGTTGATGGCCACACCAGAAGCGGGCAAGCCGACTGAACGGCTGACAACGCCCGGAGGCGAACCCAGCCTATGGCCTACGCAGTCCTTGGCGCCAAGCGTGATGCTGTGGCGGCCGGTCCGGGTTCGGTCCGGATTCCCACTTTTCAGGATCTATAGACCATGCAGACTTTCCAGCGGATCGCGCTCGTCGTCGCGCTGTTCGGCGTCCCGGGCCTGGCAATGGCCGACACCGGCCTGTACGTGGATGGCGCCATCGGACAGGCGTCGGTGGATGACGGCGGCATCGACGACAACGACACCGCACTTCGCCTTGGTGTGGGTTGGCGTTTCCTCGAGAATTTCGGCGCGGAAGTGGGATACGCCGATCTTGGCGAGGTGGGGGAAGAGGCGGCGATCGGTGGTGCGACGGCTTCGATCGAAGTCGACGGCTTTTATGCCGGCGTTTCGGGCAGGATTCCGCTCTACGAAGGCAACGCGGGCTTTTTCGTGGGCGCCAGGGCTGGCATCTATTTCTGGGACGCCACCGGGCGGGTGCGCAGCGGCGCCACCACGGTCCGACTCGATGACAGCGACAACGACTTCTACTTCGGCATCAACGGCGGCTACGATTTCAACGAGCAGTTCGCCGTGAACCTCAACTATGACCGTTACCAGATCGGTGACGGCGATGCCGACCTCGATTACGGCGTCTGGTCCGTCGGCGGCGAAGTGCGCTTCTGACCCTCGTCCCACGTCGTGTAACTCAGCCGCGGGGCCCAGTCCAAGGGGTCCCGCGGCCGACCCGCCCACCAACCCTGCAGGTAGCGCACACCCATCCTGCGCAATGCCTGCGCCTGCGCGTCGGTCTCGACCCCTTCAGCGATCACTTCGGCGTCAAGACGGCGGATCAGTTCGGTGATGCCCGACAGCAGGGCGCTCGCCTTGCTGTCCCCGGGGATCCCGCGAACAAAGCTCTGGTCCAGCTTGACCGAATCGAAGTCCAGTCGGTTGAGGTGCGCGAGCCCGGAATAGCCAGTCCCGAAATCATCCAGCGACACCCCGATTCCGTGTTGGCGGCAGCGCGCGACGAAAAGGCTGACGCGATCGTAGTCGAGCGTCAGGCTTTCGGTGATCTCCGCTTTCAGTCTACCGGGCGCGATGTTTGCCGCAGTGGCCGCCGACATCATCAGGTCCGCGAAGTCCGGGAGCACCGACTGTCGGCCTGACACATTCACGGCCAGCCACGGTTGCGCCTTGCCTTTCAGGTGGAGGTCGAGCTCGCGCAGGCTCTCACAGGCACGACGCAGGACGTACTGCCCGACCGGGACGATCAGCGAGGTCTCCTCGGCGAGGGTGATGAATTCGCCGGGCGAAACCGCCCCCCTCAGCGGGTGATTCCAGCGGACCAGGGCCTCGAACCCGGCGATGGTGCCCGCCTCGACGTCCAGCACCGGCTGGAACACGACAGCAAGCTGACCGTTGCTGATGGCCGCCAACAACTCGCTTTCGAGCCGGATCTTGTCGGCGACCCGGCGTTGCTGGTCCCCGCTGAGCTTGTCGAGGTGGTGGCTGTCCTCCAAGAGCGCGACGGGGCCCACGCCCGCGGCTCGCAGGCCACGGCGATAACGGGACAGCAATCCGATCAGGAGCGCCTTGAGGATGGGATCCGCCTCGTCGAGGCGCTCGCGCAACTGGTCGGCCCGAATCTCGGTGGCGATCACCTCGCCTACCGCGGTGGCCGAGGCGCTGCGTGGCGCCCTGTCGATCACCGCCATCTCACCGAGAATCTCGCCTGGCCCGAGGAAGGCGAGCGTCAGCCGCTCGCCACGTTGCTCGACCCAGATCTCGACCTGCCCCTCTTCGATCAGGTAGGCGAAGTCGGGCACCGCGCCTTCGCTGAAGATGGGTTCCCCGCGCGCGAAACGACGCCGCAGACCCGCATCCTTCATGGCCAGCTCTCCACGCAACGACGGCCTGCCGACCAGCGCAGAATGCCAAAGAAAAGGGGGGCCGCAGCCCCCCTTTCCCGTCTTCGTGCCATCCGCTCGATCAATTGCAGAGCGGCGAGAAGAAGATCTGGCAGATGTCGATGCCCTGGAAATTCACCTGGGCCTGCGGACTGCCTCCGGCCGCCGTGAAGGTACAGGTGCCGCCGGCCGCCCCCTGCGGCTGGTCGAGGTTGATTGCCAGCACGTTCGCCGTGGTTTCACCGTTGCTGTCGGTGATGCCCGGCGGCGTCGTGATCTGCAACTGGCCGCCACCGTCGGCTTCGCATTCGCCGACGATCAGGACACCCGGAATGGGCTCACCGTTGCCGTCGAACAGTCGCAACCGGATCGGGCCACCATTGCCACCGAAGAAGGCCGAGGGGAATGCCTGCAGGAAACTGATCGTCGGCGGGACCACCGTCACGACCGAACTTCCGCCAACGCCGAAGAAGGTGATCCTCGGCGCCTGCACGGCGTTGACCACGCCAGCCGTCGTTACCGTGGCGCTGGTACAGCCGTTGCTGCCGGTACGCTGGTTCAACACGCCCTCGTTTGACTGGCCGTCGACCGTGGTCGTGGTCGAGGGATTGGCTACGTTGAAGCCGATCGGCACACCCTGCACCGGTGCCGACATCGCATCCTGCACGCAGACGACGACGCTGGTGGTGCGATTCGCCGGAATCTGCGACGGAGATGCGACCAACCGGCCCGGAGCCGCGCCTGGGAAAACGATGTATTCGGCGTCGGTCACCAGTTCGCTGCTGCCCTGAACGACCTCACCAGCTCCGCGGGCCCAGATGGCCGCCAAGCGACCGAGCTGGTTCAGCGGGTAGTTCAACGTCGTCGAGGCGACACCGATCTCGTTGGTGCTCACGTTCGGCGTGATGTTCGCCACCGTGGCCCGGCCGATCGCATAGGGCAGGACCGGACCGTTGTTGACCGGAACGCCGGTGTCATCGTTGAAATTGAAACGGGTCGTGACGTTCAGGCTGGTCGGGCCATTGACCCGTTCCACTCGCCGGGCACTTTCCAGATCCCGGTTCGGGTTCGACTGCTCGCCAAAGACCAGGAGCGTATCGCCCGGCCCGGCGCCGCCACCTGCTGTCGTGAAGGCACCCGTTGGCGCGGTGAACAGCGTGCCGCCTTCCTGCGGGTCACCATCACCACCGGTGAGGAGGAAACTGCCCTCGCCCTGCGCGGGGAATCCGGCCGCCGGAGCGTCGATGACGCCAAAGTCGATCGGCGTGCCGGGCAGTACCGGATTGCCTTGGCGGTCGGTCGCGAGGACACTGACGGTCAGGCTGTAGGTCCCGTTGGGATCCGGCGGAATCGCCGTCGAACCGCCGATGGGTGCGACGCCCGGCGACACACGGTTGATGCGCAGTGCGTTGACGTCGGGGCTGGTGATCTTCAGCGAGAACAGCCGGCCATCGGAAATGATGATCTGCGCGACCCGGGTCGTCGCCGACTGGATGCCGTTGTCGACATTGTTGTCGGCGGCGTCGGCCGTCACCCGGATCTGGAAGGTGCCCTGGCGGTTGCCGGCCACCAGCGTACCGAGGCCGATGCCATTCTGGGTGCGCACCCGGATGGAGCGACCTTCGACGTTCTGACCGGCGGCATTGACGCCTCGGAACACCTCGCCACCCGCAGTGCCCTGCTCGACCACTTCGTACTGCAGATTGTTGAAGGTGGCGCCGGCAGGCGGATCGGGAATCAACGCACCCGAGCCATCACGCACCTCGGCCTGGTAGGGCATCGTGTTGCGACCACCGGAACCCTGGATGTACAAGCCGCCGGCCGGACGATTCAGCGTGATCTCGGCGGGAAGCGTCGGCGCCTGGGCGGCGATCTGGTAGGCCTGCTCGGCAGACAACACCGCGCCGGTGGTCGGATCGGTGGCCGTGATCGTCAGGTTGACCGGACCGGGCTGGGTGGGAACACCCGGCTGCGCGATCGAATGGATGAAGAGCGTGTGGCGACCGGCGGTGAACTCGACCGGACCAGCGCCGCGGATGGCAAGGAACTCGTTCTCACCGGTTGACGGATCGTCCAGCTCCGAAAAGCCCGAGTTGGACACCGGATTGACCGACACCTGCATCGATCCGGTCGGGATCAGGTCACCGAACACGTCGCGACGGGTCACCGTGGTCTCGACCACATAAGGCGAACCGAAGAAGGGTGTGACACCGAACACATTGGCCGGCAGAACCGTGCGCTGCGGCTCGATCTGGATGCGCTGGAAGGGCGCCGGACCCTGTGTGACGGAGAAGCTGAAGTTCCCGGTGACCTGCTGGTTGCGATCGGTGTCCAGGACGGAAGCCGTGAGGGTCGCCGTACCCGTGTCCTCTCCGGAATGGAGGAAGTAGGTCGCGAAACCGCCCACCGTCTCCACGTTCAAGGTGCCGAAGAGCTGCGCGAACTCGTTCGCCGGTGTTGCCGGGTCGTCGAGCTTGCCCAACGCGACTGCGCGCACATTGCTGCTCGTCATGTTGACATTGGTGCCGTCCGGAACGGCCTCGCCGTTGCCTCGGGTCACCCTGAGGTTCAATTGAACCCAGTAGGGCGAGCGCGGCTCCGGCGGAACCTGCGCACGATTGGAGGGAAGGCTGGTTGCATTGCCGACCGTCTGGAACCCGAAGGTCCACGGATTCGGCTGGGCGACCGGCGGCGGCGGAGTGAAGGCGTTGTCGTCGCCGGATCCGCTGCCACCGCAGCCCGCCAGCACTCCGGCAAGGGCGCAAATGGCCAGCGTCCGCTTGAAGGCGCTCATGGACATTCTCCTGAAACAGGTCTTTTCGATCATGGCTTTTTGGGCGGCTGGCGCTGGGCTCATCACCGCTGCGCCTCGGTGAGGATCTTCGGGGTCACGAAGATCAGCAGTTCCGCCTTGCTGTTGCGACGGTCCTTGTTCCTGAACAGGTTGCCTACCGCCGGGATATCGCCCAGCAGCGGCACCTTGGACAGCGAATCATTGCGCTCGAATTCGTAGATGCCGCCCAGGACTACCGTTTGACCATTGTCGACGAGCGCACCGGTCTGGACCTCGCGCTTGTCGATGATCGGAACCTGGCCTCCCGGCGTTGCGATGAAGCCGGCGAGATTGTCCTTCTTGACCTTGAGCGCGAGGAAGACTCGGCCATCCGAGGTGATGCGGGGCGTGACGAGCAATTCCAGCACCACTTCCTTGAAGCTGACGGTGGCAGTCGGAACGCCGCCGGCTGCCGCGCCGGCCTGGAAGGTGACGTAGCCCACTTCCTGACCCTGCTTGATGACGGCTTCCTGCTGGTCGGCCGTGATCACCTTGGGGCTCGACAACAGTTCGCCGCGGTCTTCGGTCTCGAGGGCGGAGAGTTCCATGTCGAGCAGGTAGTCGGCGCCCAGGATCGTGGTGGCGAAGGACCCCGCGCCGGGTTCGCCGACGGGCAGGTTGAAGTTCAGGCGATCGAACAGCGAGGGCGGGCTCACCGGCAGTGTCGAGGACTCGCCGGCCAGTCGGTTGGCGAGGCCTTCCGTCGCCATGCCCGACGTACCCGTGAGCGAGCTGCCGATGGTGATCAGGTTGCCGTCGCTGTCCTCCTTCGCACCGGTCAGGCCAAAGCGCGCGCCGAGCTGACGGCGGAAGCCTTCCTGGGCGATGACGATGCGCGACTCGATCAGCACCTGGCGCACCGGCCGGTCGAGGATCGCGACCAGTTCGCGCACCTTGCGGATGGTTTCCGGAATGTCAGTGACGATCAGCGTGTTGGTGCGCTCGTCGAAGCTGATGCTGCCACGCGGGGAGAGCAGGCCGCTGCGATTGCCCTGGTTGGCACCGCCGCCGCCACCACCGGCACCCTGCGCAGCGCCGCCTTGTCCACTGAGGGACTCGGTGGTCATCAGCTTGGCGAGGTCCTCGGCCTTGCCGTAGCTCACGGCGATGTAGTCGATCTGCAGTTCGGCGCGATCTTCCATCGCGATCCGCGCATCCTCCAGGGCCTGCTCGCGCTTGGCGATCTCTTCGGTCGGCGCGATCCAGATCACGTTGCCGTTGCGGCGTTTGTCGAGGCCCTTGGCCTGCAGGATGATGTCGAGCGCCTGGTCCCAGGGTACGTTGATCAGTCGCAACGTCACGTTTCCGCCGACGCTGTCGGCCACGACGATGTTGAGTTCGGACACGTCGGCAACGAGTTGGAGCACCGAACGCACCGGGATATCCTGGAAGTTGAAGGTCACCCGGTTGCCTTCGTAGACCGGCGGATCGGTGGCACGGCGTACCTTCGGGGCCTCCGGCTTGCGGCTCACTTCGACCACGTACTCGCGACCGGCCTGGTAGGCCAGACGCTCGTACTCGCCGACGGTGTCGAAACTGATGCGGGTGCCGCCCGCGTGGCCGCGCACGTCCACGGCCTCAACCGGCGTCGCGAAATCGACGACATCGTACTTGCGGGCCAGGCGATCAGGTGTGCGGGCATTGGCGATGTCCAGCATCAGGCGCCCGCCTTCCTCGCGGAGATTGGCGCTGGCGCCTTCGTTGCTGAAGGTGATGATGAGTCGTCCCTCGCCACCCTTGCCACGGCGGAAGTCGATGTTGTCGACCTCCAGCTGCCCGGCAGAGGCCACGGTCTTGGCCGGGTCCGTCGGCGCGGCGCTGGCGACGGCTTCCGCATAACTGTTGGCCACCGAAATCGTGACCACACGGCCATCCTTTCGGGACTTGTACGCCGACGCCTTGGTCAGGTCGATCACCACTCGGGTGCGTCCACCTGCCTCCACGGCAGTCACCGACTTGGTGGCACCGGTGCCCACGTTCAGCATGCGCGCCTCGAAGAGGTTGCGCGTGTCGGGCAGGTCGATGGCGATCCGCGGCGGGTCGGAGGTCGCGAAGACCGCCGCTTCGGCGCTGCCGTTCTCGAGCGTCAGGACGACGTCGACGTCGCCTCCCGGCCTGGCCTCGTAACTGATGTCGGTCAGGGCATCGGCCGCCCAAGCGGCGTTCGTCGCGAGCATCAGCAGGGCGACCGCCCATCGACGCAGCCCGCGAGCTGTAACAACCCGGGGATCGGCGCGGTGCCCGGGCGTGTGCGAGGAGCTCTTCGCAGTCATGTCGTCAACCCCCAATGCCTCATTCGTTTTCAAGTGCGATCTCGGAAGTGCGCTCGTCCCAGCCACCCAGTCCGTTCGGGAACAACTCGGTCAGCACGATGCGGTCTTCGTAGATTTCGGTGATACGACCGTGGTTCTGCCCGAGGTAGTTGTCTGGCCTCACGCGGTGAATGACGCCAGTGGGATCCTTGACGAGCCCGGCGACGTCTTCCCCCATCCCCAACGTCCCGACCATGTCCAGGGCGTCCAGCGGATATGACTCCAGTTCTTCCTTGCGCCGGTCCTTGACCGGGGCCGGCCCGGTACCCGGGGTTCCGGGGACCATGCTGCCCTCATCCGAGGACTCCATGCCTTTCGAGAAGGGATCGCGGAGTTCCTTCGCGGCGTATTCGAACGACGGGAACTCGCGCATGACCGGAATCGGTGGCAAAGGGCCGCCCGGGCGCTGCTTGGTTGCCTCGATGTAGGCATCCAGCTCGGCGCGGTTTTCGGCGCAACCGGCGATGACCGCCACCGCGCCAATGGCGAGGGCGATCCGCAGGGATCGTTTGCTCAGGGTCACGGCTGTCCTCCGGACGCTTGCTCGTCGTCGTCGAGGTAGCGATAGGTCTTGACGGTGCCCTCGAGCGTCAGCGTGCCCGGGGCTTGTCCTTGGCTTTCGTTCAGACGCAGGGTGATGTCGTGCATGGTCAGGATCACGACCCGCGGCAGCGAGGCCACGCCACTGACGAACTCACCGAACTGGTGGTACGAGCCCACCATCCGCAAGAGGATCGGCTTCTCCGCGTAGAAGTCGCGGGTCAGCTCGGGCTGCGGTTGGAACAGTTCGTTCTGGATGCCTGCAGCCAGGGCGGTCTGCGAGATGTCGACGAGCAGATCCGGCATTTCGGTCTTGCTCGGCAACTGCCGCAACATCTGCTGCAGCACCAGTTCGATCTGCTGGAGCTGTTCGCGATAGGCCTGGAGGTTGGCCGCCCGCTCCTGCTTCTGCTCGAAGGTCCGCCTGAGATCCTGCTCCTTGCGGACCAGGCTGTCGAAGCGCTCGTGCTCCGGCTTGAAATAAACATACCAGCCGATACCGCAGATCAGCGCGAACAGGGCGCCAGCGAATACCAACTGGACCGGCAGCGGAGATGATCCGATGTTGTTGCCATCGACCCGCCTGAGGTCGTCGAAGAAGCTCATCGAGCACCTCCCGCGGCTTCGACCGCCTCGCCATCCTTCTTGTCCAGCGGCGACTCGAGATCGACCCGCAACTGGAATGCGTAGCGCAGGTCGCGATCTCGCCCCGTCGCCTCGATCTTCGCGATCTCGGACTTCTGCAGCCAGTCCGAGGCATCCAGACGTCTCATGTAGGCCGATACCCGCGCGTTCGATTGCGCGAAACCGTCCAGCGTCAGGGTCGTGCCCGTCTGCTTGATCGACTGCAGCTTGATGCCGTCGGGCAGCGTGCGCACCAGCTCGTCGAAGAGGTGCACCATCTGCGTGCGCGTCCCCTGCAACTGCTCGATGATCTCCTTGCGCGCGATCAGGCGGTCACGCTGCCGGTCGAGCTGCTCGATTTCCGCAATCTGCGCATCGAGCGCCTTGATCTCGCGCTCCAGTGTCTGGTTGCGTTCGTTCTGGGCATCGATCTGCGTGCCGATGAACCACATCGCGATGAAGACCACGACCACGGCCGCCACCGCCGAGATGCCGAGCAGTACGAAGAACTCCTGCTGGCGCTGCTTGCGTCGCTCCTCGCGCCAAGGGAGCAGGTTGATCCTGGCCATCAGTCGAAACTCCTGAGTGCCAGGCCGCATACGATCATCAGCGCCGGCGCATCAGCCGCCAGCGACGAGGCCTGGATCTTCGGGGATACCGCCATGTTCGCGACCGGGGAGGCCACCAGTGTCGGAATGCCGAGTTGCTCCTCGACCAGTTCCTGGGCGCCCGGGATGGAAGCACAGCCACCAGCCAGAATGATCTGGTCCACCCGGTTGAACTCGCTTCCGGCGAAGAAGAACTGCAGCAGTCGCGAGACCTGCTGCACCATGGCTTCCTTGAAGGGCTCGAGCACCTCGATCTCGTAGCTCTCCGGCAGTCCGCCCTGGCGCTTCGCCAGCCCCGCCTCCTCATAGGACAGGCCGTAGCGGCGCATCACCTCGTCGGTCAGCTGCTTGCCGCCGAAGACCTGCTCGCGGGTGTAGATCGAGCGCTGGTTGCGCAGCACGTTCAGCGAAGTCATCGTGGCACCGACGTCGACGATCGCCACCAGGCCATCGCGGCCGGTGGGCATCTGGTCGGCCACGAGCTGGAAGGCGTTCTCCATCGCGAAGGCCTCGACATCGACCACTTTCGCGGTGAGCCCGCCGATCTCCAGCGCGGCCACTCGCAGGTCGACGTTCTCGGTCCGCGAGGCAGCCAGCAGAACGTTGACGCTTTCCGGGTTGTCCTTGACCGGACCGAGCACCTCGAAGTCCAGACTGACTTCCTCGAGCGGATAGGGAATGTACTGGTTGGCCTCGACCTGGATCTGGTCCTCGAGGTCATCCTCCGACATGTCGGCCGGCATCTGGATGATCTTGGTGATCACCGACGATCCCGCGACGGCGGCGGCGGCGAACTTGGTCTTGACCCCGGCGCGCTGCACCGCCCGCTTGATCGCTTCGCCCACCGCCTCCACTTCGACGATGTTCTTTTCGACCACCGCATTCGGCGGCAGCGGCTCTACGGCATAGTGCTCGACCCTGTAACGACCGCCCGCCTGACTGAGCTGCAGGAGCTTGACGGCTGTCGAACTGATGTCGACGCCCACCAGTGGTGGTCTTTTCGGTGTGAACAGACCCACGGATTTTTCCCCTTCCGACGAGCCCTTACGAGCGATTCGTGTGCTTCTACATTAAATCCCAAAGGAAAGTGCTTGGCAACATGAACTTTGCCGAAACGCTCACACCTCGGGCATCACCCGGGCAATGCCGCGAACCGGGCTCGCCGTTCACGCCACTCGACTAGAATCCCGGCCTTTGTCTGCTGGACTCCATGACGACGATGATTGCCCTCAAACGCTGGCTTCGAAGGCTCGCCGTGCTGGCCTTCCTGCTGGTGCTGGCGGGCGGACTGACGGTGTACCTGGTGTACCGTCATTACGCCCCGACTCTGCCGGACGTGGCCGTCCTGCGCGAAGTCCGCCTGCAGGTCCCGATGAAGGTCTACTCGCGTGACGGCAAGCTGATCGCCAATTTCGGCGAGGCGCGCCGCCTGCCGCTCGCCATCGCCGATGTCCCGCCGGTGCTGCGCGACGCCTTCATCGCGACCGAGGACGAACGCTTCTACGAGCATCCCGGCGTCGACTACCAGAGCATGGCGCGCGTGGCCTGGGAGTTCGTCCGTGCCGGCGGCCAGTTCGGCACCGGCGGCAGCACCATCACGATGCAGCTCGCGCGCAATTTCTTCCTGACTCCCGAGCGCCGCATCGAGCGCAAGCTCCGCGAGATCCTGCTGGCACTGAAGATCGAGCGCGAGCTCGGCAAGGACGAGATCCTCGAGCTGTATCTCAACAAGATCTTCCTGGGCAACCGCGCCTATGGTGTCGCCGCCGCAGCCCAGTCCTATTACGGCAAGGCCGTGTCGGAGCTGACGCTTCCGGAAGCGGCCATGATCGCCGGCCTGCCGAAAGCGCCCTCCGAGCTCAATCCGATCCAGAATCCGGAGCGTTCGCTGGAGCGTCGCAATTACGTGCTGACGCGGATGCACGAGGCCGGCTTCATCACCGCCGAGGCGCTGGCAGCCGCGCGCGCAAGTCCCGAGACCGCCCGGATCCACGAGTTCCCGATCGAGTTGGAGGCGCCCTACGTGGCCGAAATGGCGCGCCTGGAGGCCGAGCGCCAGCTCGGTTCCGAGGAGGCGCTCACCGGTGGCTACTCGGTGTACACCAGCATCGACTCGGCGATGCAGCAGGCTGCCAACGACGCCTTGCGCGCCAGCCTTATCGACTACGACGAACGCCACGGCTACCGCGGCCCTGAGGCCCACGTCGCCCTGTCCGGGAATGACGCCAGCGAGGCCGCACTTGCGACGCTGCAGGCCTTGTCGCCGACCGGTGGGCTGCTGCCGGCACTGGTGCTGGCGGTCGAGGCCGAAAGCGCCAGCGGCGTGTTCTCCGACGGCAGCGCGTGGCAACTACTCTTCGAGCAGGCGCGCTGGGCCCGGCGCCACATCAGCGCCGACGAACGCGGCCCCTCGCCCAGGACGCTCGGCGAGGTCCTGAAAGCCGGCGACATCATTCGCCTGCGCCAGGTCGATGAAGGCTGGCGCCTGGCGCAACTTCCGGCCGTCCAGGGCGCCCTGGTCGCCCTCGATCCGGACGACGGCGCGGTACGCGCGTTGGTGGGCGGCTTCAGCTTCGCCCGCAGCAAGTTCAACCGCGCCACCCAGAGCGAGCGGCAGCCCGGCTCCAGCTTCAAGCCCTTCGTCTATTCGGCCGCCTTCGAGAAGGGCTTTACCCCGGCTTCGATCGTCAACGACGCCCCCATCGTCTTCGAGATTCCGGGCGTCGAAAAGGCCTGGCGCCCGCAGAACGACAACGAGACCTTCAGCGGTCCGATCCGCCTGCGCGAGGCGATGGTGCGCTCGAAGAACCTGGTGTCGATCCGGGTGCTGGACGCGATTGGCGTCGGCTATGCCCGCGACTACATCGAGCGCTTCGGCTTCGGTGCCGAACGCCTTCCGCCGAATCTCTCGATCGCCCTCGGGACCGGCACCGCGCCGCCGCTGGTGATGGCGCGAGGCTATGCGGTCTTTGCCAATGGCGGCTACCGGGTCGAACCCCACATGGTCAGCCGCATCGTGGACGCCAGCGGCGGCGAAGCCTTTCGCGCCCGGCCCCCGCGCGCCTGTGCGGAATGCCCCGAGCGCATCGCCAGTGAATTCGCCCTCGAAACGGTCTCCCCTGATCCGGCAGCCACTGGCGAATCCCCAGGCGATGCCGTCCAGCTCGCGCCCCGCGTCATCGACGCGCGCAACGCTTACCTGGTCACCTCCTTGCTGATGGACGTGGTCAAGCGCGGCACCGGCCGGCGCGCCATGGAGCTGGGCCGCAGCGATCTCGCCGGCAAGACCGGCACCACCAACGAGCATCGCGACGCCTGGTTCTCGGGCTTCAACCAATCGCTGGTGGTGACGACCTGGATGGGCTTCGACGACTTCAGCACGCTGGGCGATGGCGAGTTCGCGGCACGCACCGCGTTGCCGATGTGGACCCGCTTCATGGCCAGCGCCCTCGAGGGCGTGCCCGAGCGACTGCCCTCCATCCCGCCGGGACTGACGACGGCGCGCATCAATGCCGGCAGCGGCCTGCTGACCAGCGCCGGCGACGAGGCCGCGATCATGGAGGTCTTCAGGGTCGAGGATGTCGAGCGTCTGGGCCGCAGCACCAGCAGCCGCGAGGATCCCTACGAGGTCTTCTGAAATGGTGCAAGCGACCGTTCCACCGACGCCGCAGCACCTGGCGCAACTGGAGGAGTCGCTGCCCGCGCTGGAGTTGCTGGCCGGCTTCGATGCGCGACTGGCGGGCGCACTGGTGGAGTCGGCGGTAGGACCGCACGATCCCATCGTGCTGCATGTGCTCAGCCATGACCCTGACCAGGTGCACCACCAGTTGCGCGCGGCCGGCATTCCGGCGCGCACCATCGAAACCCGCCTGCATCGACCGCGCGCAGCGTCGACGCGCTTGCCGGGCGCGGGTTTCTACGCGGGAAACCGCGAGTTCCAGGTCTGGATCTTCGACGAGGCGAGCTGGCGGCAGCGCCTGCGGGTGGGCAAGGAGGCGGCGCCGTCGCGCCGCCTCACCCTGAAGGCCATCAGGGCCCTGCTGGCCGCAGCTCAGCCGCGCGAGGCGAGCGGCACGTAATCGCGAGCGGCGGCACCGGTGTAGATCTGGCGCGGGCGGCCGATCTTGACGTCGCCGGAGCCGTTCTGCTCCAGCCAGTGCGCGATCCATCCCGCGGTACGGGCGATGGCAAACATCACCGTGAACATCTCGACCGGGATATTGAGCGCCTTGTAGATGATGCCCGAGTAGAAATCGACGTTCGGGTACAGCTTGCGCTCGATGAAGTACTCGTCCTTGAGAGCGACTTCCTCGAGCGCCATCGCCACTTCCAGCAGCGGATCGTCGATGCCGAGCTCGCTCAGCACCTTGTGGCACATCTCGCGAATGATCTTCGCGCGCGGGTCGAAGTTCTTGTAGACGCGATGGCCGAAGCCCATCAGGCGGAAGCCGTCGTTCTTGTCCTTGGCGCGCTTGACCGCATTGGCCACATTGTCCTTGGTGCCGATCTCGTTGAGCATCTTCAGCACCGCCTCGTTGGCGCCGCCGTGTGCCGGCCCCCACAGCGCGGCGATGCCGGCGGCGATGCAGGCGATCGGGTTGGCGCCGGTCGAACCCACCAGGCGCACCGTCGAGGTCGACGCATTCTGCTCGTGGTCGGCGTGCAGGATGAACAACAGATCCAGCGCCTTGGCCGCGATCGGGTTGACGCGATAGGGCTCGGCCGGAACGCCGAACATCATGTCAAGGAAGCGCGAACAGTAGTCCAGGTTGTTCTTCGGATAGACGTAGGGCTGGCCGACCGAGTGCTTGTAGCAGGCCGCTGCCAGCGTCGGGATCTTCGCGATCAGGCGGATCGCCGTGATCATCCGGTGGGCCGGATTCTCGGGGTCCAGCGAGTCGTGATAGAAGGCCGCCAGCGAGCCTGCGATGCCCACCATCATCGCCATCGGATGGGCGTTGTAGTGGAAGCCATTCATGAACAGCTTCAGCGACTCGTGGATCATCGTGTGGTTGGTGACGTGATGATCGAACTCGGCGAACTGCGCCGGGGTGGGCAACTCGCCGTTGATCAACAGGTATGCCACCTCGAGGAAACTCGAGTGCTGGGCCAGCTGCTCGATCGGATAACCGCGATAGAGCAGCACGCCCTGGTCGCCGTCGATGTAGGTGATCGC
>JANJUH010000185.1 GCA_024710675.1 Lysobacterales bacterium | reverse complement strand
GCATCGCCGACGGGCCGGACGAGGTGCACATCATGAGCCTGGCGAAGATGGAGGCCGAGCGCAGCCCGACTTGAGCCTCTGCTGGCGCGGGGACTGGCTCATTGCCCCCGAGTCCACAGCGGGCACCGCCCCTCGGGGATGAGTTCCTGCCAGGTCGCTCGCATCCGAGGGCCGATGCCAGGAAGGCCTAGAACGCCGCCACGCGCTGGAACACCCAGAACATCGCGATGCTGCCGATCGCGTAGGGCGGCACCAGCGGCGCCCCCGCCGGGATCCGCAGGCGCAACTGGCGTGCGAGGTAGCGAAGGCCCAGCACCGCGGCGATGAAGAGCAGTTGGCCGAGCTCCACGCCGATGTTGAAGAACAGCAGCGCGAGCGGGACCTGGCCCTGCGGCAGGCCGATCTCGGTCAGCGCCCCGGCGAAGCCGAAGCCGTGCAGCAGGCCGAAGGCCAAGGCCACCAGCCAGGGCGCGCGCGCGGCAATGCCGGCCCGCCCCTGGCGGGCGTGCAGGATCTCCGTGGCGACGAAGACGATCGACAGCGCGATGACGGCTTCGACCGGGGCCTGCGGCACGTGTACGAGACCGAGGGCGGCGAGCGCCAGCGTGATGCTGTGCGCGGCGGTGAAGGCGGTCACGGTCTGCACCAGCTTCCAGGCGCCGTGCGTGATCAGCAGCAACACCAGCACGAACAGCAGGTGGTCGATGCCGAGCAGGATGTGCTCGACACCGAGCGCGGTGTACTCACCGGCCACGCCCCAGGCCGAGGGCTGCAGCGGGATGGTGGCGACGGGCTCGCGCGGCGTCAGCCGCTTGGTCCAGTCGGTGCCGTCGGCGAATTCGATCCGTACCAGCGCATCGGTCATCGTGTGCTCGAAGCCCTCGATGCCGAGCGACTGGCCGCGCAGCGGATCGACCGCCGCGAAGCGCCACAACTGCACCGCCGCGTCTCCGGTCTGGCGCGAAGTCACCGGTCCGAGCGGCTGGATCTCGCCGGAGAAGACCGGCGACAGCGCCAGGCGCAGATCGCCGCGCATCGGCGTCTTCCACAGCACGTGGAACTCGCCGGGCCGTTCCTCGTGCAGCTGGAGGTAGGCCGGCCTGACCTCGTGGGCCTGCGCGATACCGGCGAACAGCCAGAGCAGCAGGAGCGCGAGCCACCTCACGGCGCCGGCTCCGCAGGCCGGTCGAGCAGGTGGCGGATGCTCTCGTCGGCCACCACCTCGTACTTGTCGAGGAGTTCCGCGTGGAAGCGGCGAACGGCCTCTTCCTGCTGAGCGCGCAGCCAGTCGTCCCGGACCTGTGCGCTCACCTCCTCGAAGGGCCGCGGCTGGCCGGCCTCGCGCGCATCGACGCGGACGAGGTGGACACCGTAGGCCGAGGGCACCGGCCCTTGCCAGGTGCCCGGCTCCAGGTCGAACACGGCGCGCGCGAAGTCCTGGCCGAACTGGTTGCCAACGTCCAGCGGATCGGCATTGGCGTACTGGCGATCGAACACGCCCGCATCGCCCGCGGGCTCCGGCCCGCCCGCGGCGAGTCCGGAAAGGGCCTCGGCGGCGGCGGCTTCGGTCGCGTATTGGACCTGGCTGAAGCTGATCCACGCCGGCGCCGCATAGCGGTCGCCGTGCGCCGCGTGGTACTGGCGCAGTTCCTCCTCCGGCGGATCGCCGAGCCGCGCCGTGTCCTGCACCAGGAACTCGAGCTTCTGGGCGAGGCGGCGGCGGATCACGGTGTCGTCCTCGTCCAGCCCCATCTCCATCGCCTCGCGGGCGAGCAGCGATTCCTTGAGGTACTCGCGGACCAGGCCGCGCATCTCCTGCTCGGTCGGCGGCCGCTGCCACTGCCGCGACCAGGTCTCCTTCAGCCAGTTCACGTCGGCGACGCCGATGCGGATCGCGCGCGGTGCTTCCCCGTCGTCGCCGTTCATCCACACATAGGCGCCGAAAAGCAGCGCGCCGACGAGCAGGAAGTGCAGCAGCGGTTCGCCCGCGATGCGCTGCAGGAAGGGGCGGCGGGCCGCCGCTGCGGCGCCCGTCTGCGGGCCTGCCGCGGCGTCCTGTCGGGTTAAGGTCGTGTCCAAGGGTGGCCTCTGGTCGATGCGTCGTGGTGGGAGCCGTGCGGTCGGATCAGGATGCGCGCGGGCCGCTGCTGCGGCCGCGCTGACCCCGGCAGGGCGATGCCCGGTCGATCAGGCTGCCGGCCCGGCGTTGCCGCCAGGCCGGCGTCGTGGCTCAGCCCTTGCGCTTGACCGGCGTGTACCAGATCGGCGAGGTGTAGGCCCGTTCCTGGATGCTGGCAGGCACGTCCTTCGGCAGTTCCAGCTTGAAGAACTTGGCGTCGTGCGTGGTCCAGCGCGGCGTCGGGATCTCGAGCACGCGGACGTAGTAGAAGGCGCGCTCCTTCGGATCGAAGGCCGGGTCCTTCCAGTAGCCGAACAGCATCGGCGCACCGATCGAGTTGCTGTAGCTCGCCTCTGCAACGTTGACCGTGTTGCCGACCGGCGGCAGCTGGCCGGTGGCCGGGTCGGGCTTGCGCTCACCGGACCAGGCGACGTCATGGACCCGCTCGTGCAGCTTGCCGTCCTTGCTCATCCAGCCCTTGACGATCTGGATGCGATCGAGGTTGGCGCCATCGGGATCGCGCAGCGCACGGATCACGAAGCTCGGCGCCTGGCCCTCCGGCGCGGCCGGCAGGTCGCCGCCCATCGGCACGCCGCGCTCGTAGCCCTGCTTGGCGAAGTCCGGACTATCGATCTCGTTGGGTCGGAAGTTCCAGCCGCCGAAGACGCGCACGGTCAGCCGCGTGCCGGTGGTCGCATAGACCTCCTTGCGGCTCATCGCGTCCCACAGCGCTTCGCGGGTGTTGTCCTTGGCCCACACGGCCGCCAGGCCCGAGGCCGAGGCCTGGTAGTGGCGGATCGTGTAGTCGCGGCCCTTGGGATCCGGCAGGTAACCGGTGACCTTCTCCTCGAAACGCTGCGGCGTGCCCGGCTCCACGGCGCTGATCTTGCCGAAGAAGTTGTCCTCGGTCGTCGTCGCGAGGCCCGTGTGGGCGTCGGTGCTGCCGACCATGCCGAACTTGAAGGGATTGGCGCCCAGCTTCTCCTCGTACTGGAGGCCGCGCTTGTAGGCCTCGCGGGCGTATTCGCGCGGCAGCATGGCGGGTTCCTTGGCGGCGCCGAAGCTGCCGCGGTCCCAGCGCTCGAAGGCCGCGAACTCGTCGTTCGGCGACAGCGAGGGGTGGGTCTCGCCGTCACCCTTCATCTGGGTGACCTCGTACAGCGGTTCCGAGCGCATGCGCTGCAACGCGTACTCGCGGTCGAGCGGATTCTTCGAGCCAAGTGTGACGTCGTCGAACATCAGGCCGTTGGAGAGGTTGCCATTGCGTGAGATCGCCAGTGCCCGGCCCCGGGTCTTCTGCTCGTAAGCCTCCAACCACTTCTACAGGTCCTCGGGATTGGTGCTGTCGAAGCTGGAGATCGGCAGCACCTCGTCAGCCTTCGACTTGTCGTCGCGCAACACGACATTGCGGTGCAGGTTGCTGCCGCCGGCAGACGAGGCCCACTCGAAGCCGATCAGCGCGATGAACTGGCCGGGCTGGATGTGGCGCTCAGCCGAGGAACCCAACCCTTCCCCCATCGCGCGCACCAGCGCGTCCTTGCCGGACGACGCCGTGCCAGCCCTCAAGGAACTCGCTATGTGATGTCTCCCTCGTGCATGGATCGCTGGCCGTGGCGTCCTTACCGCGTGTGTCTTGGTCTGCACTTCCCGGACCTCTATCGCGGATACAGCAGGGTGACGGTGAAGCGCAGGCCCCAGTCCGGGCCCTCGCCCGGGGTCTCGAGGTAGCCGCGCACGCCGCCCGCCACGCTGACGAGCTGCTTGCCCCAACGGGTGACCTTCGAGTAGCTGAGGTTGACCGGCACGTTCCAGTCCTCGGTCTCCCAGTTGTAGGTGCTCTCGATGCCGATGCCGAGGGTCCGGCCCTGTCCGAGCGCGCGGCTGAGGAAGGGCTGGAGGTAGGTGGCGCTGACCTCGGCCCGCGCATCGGTGCCGGCGAAGGACTCGATGTGGTTCACGAGCGCGCCGATGGTCCACGGGCCGGTTTGCTTGAGCACCACCGCCGTAGGGCCCGCTCCCCATTTCTCGCCGCCGAGCAGCTCGTCGGTGGCGGTCGGCAGCAGGAACACCGGGCCGATGCCCCACGTGATGCCTCCGGCGGTGGGCGCCTTCGGCGAGAAGAAGAAGCTGGCGACCACATCGCCCAGCCCGGACTGGCTGCCGGTCGGCCCGAAGACCTCGTCCTGCGCCAGCACGGGCACGATGACGCGGGTGATCAGGTTCCAGTCCTAGCTGATCGAGGCCGGGATCACCGGCTGGATGTTGAGCAGGTGGCGGTCCCCTTCCTCGGGCCCGATCGCGTCGTCGTAGTTGTACTGGAAGGGCACGCTGATCATCGCCGCGACCGGGTTCGACAGCTTCCGGGCCAGTTCGTCGGCGTCCTGCGCCTGCGCCGGAGCGGCGCAGGTCAGCAGGACCGCGAGGGCCAGCGGGCTACGGTTGGACATCGCGGTTCTCCTGTGCGGTCACTGGATCAGCGCGCGGTGGCGATCATCGGCGGCTGCTTCCAGCGGCCCTCGAGCGCCTCCGGCTTCGGCCAGTACAGGCGCATCGCCATCCAGAAGGGACCATCGGGCGCCGGCAGCCAGTTGGACTCGAGCTCCTTGCCCGGCGATTCGTGCTGGATGTACAGGGTCAGCCCGCCGTCAGCGTCGAACTTCAGGTCCGGCAGCATCGGCGCGTTGATCAGGTAGCGATTCAGCGGGTTGGCGTAGAGCAGGCTCTCCGGCAGCGTGTAGAGCGTCACCGACCAGAAGGCGTGGACCGGCGGCAGCTGGCCGGGGGCGAAGCGCAGCGTGTAGCGGGACTTGGCGCCATCCAGCGGCTTGCCCTCGCTGTCGCTGCGGTACATCGGGTACATCGCCTCGGCGGCCGAGTTGCCGTAGATGCCGAGCACGGCACCGGTGAAGCGGTAGGCGTAGTTGTTCTTCAGGTACTCACGGGTGCCGAAGAAGTCGCCCGAGGTCAGGCGGCCCGCATTGGCTTCGGCGACGACACCCTGGAGGATGCCCCAGGCGTCGGCCATGCCGGCAGCCACCGCCGCCTTGAGTTCCGGCGACAGGGCCTCGAAGTCGAAATCCTGCCCCGGGCCGATGCCGAGGCGGGCAAAGCGCTCGCGCAGGGCGACCTCGCTGGGATGGGTCGGCGCGAAGCCCAGCGTGAAGTTCAGCAGGTCGAAGAACCCGGGCGAGGTCTTCTGCTGCTCGGCCGTGAGCGGCTTCGGGAAGTCGATGGCCGGCGGCGCCGGCGGCGGTTCGGTCCCGAGGAAAGCCGACAGCGTCTGGACCTTGTAACCGGCCTGGATCGCCTTGACCGCATCGAGGTCCTCGGGCGATTTCAGCTGCGTGCGGAACGGCGCCAGGCCGATCTCGGTCTCCGAGCGATAGACCCGGTCGATGCCCTTTGGCACCTCACCCTTCCAGCCCGGGCCGGCGAGCAGGTAGCGGCCACCCTGGTTGCCGGTGGTGCGGCTGCCGATGTAGTCGAAGTTGTGGGTGTAGGCGTCGATCAGCTGGACCGAGAAGTAGCGGCCCTCGTCGATCTTCGGGATGGTGAAGACGATCGGCTCGCGGCGCAGGTCGAAGGACACGAAGGAATAGGGCGTGTCCGAGTTCGGGGTCTGGATCGCCTTGTCCTCGGGGGTGTAGACGCGGGCGATGTTCTTCAGCTCGTTCCAGGGCGCCTTGAACTCCGGGCTGGAACGGTCGATCGCGTAGGCGTACAGGATCCGGTAGCTGTCGACCATCGGGAAGCCGTACACGTAGGCATCGCGGGCGATCTCGCGCGCCTCCTCGGGCTTCAGGTCGGCGGCCGGGGCGGCAGCCAGCGGGCCGGCGAGCAGGCCGGTCAGTGCGAATGCGAGGGTGGCAAGGGGTTTCATCGGGGTGCTCCGTTCGTTCGAAGGGGCTGGCGCGGCGGCTGGGCCGCGCCCTGTCCGGCGCCTCCGAGGCGAAGGACAGGGCGACGGCGATCCAGGGTTTCCGGTCCGCGACAGGTCATGGCGGGATGCGCTGGCGGCCCGCTCAGCGTGCCGTGGCGACCAGCGGCGGCTCGCGCCACTGGCCGGTGAGGGCTTCCGCCTTCGGCCAGTACAGGCGCAGCGCGACCCAGAAGGGGCCGTCCGGCGCCGGCAGCCAGTTGGACTCGAGCTCCTCGCCCGGCGATTCATGCTGGACGTACAGGGTCAGGCCGCCGTCGGCGTCGAGCTTCAGGTCCGGCAGCATCGGCGAGTTGATCACGTAGCGCTTCAGCGGATTGGCATAAAGCAGGCTCTCCGGCAGCTGGTACAGCGTCGCCGACCAGAAGGCATTGACCGGCGGCAGCTGGCCGGGCGCGAAGCGCAGCGTGTAACGCGCCTTCGCGGCATCGAGCGCTTGGCCCTTACTGTCGGTGCGGATGAACGGGTAGACCGCTTCGGCCGCAGAGTTGGCGTAGATGCCGATCACCGCGCCGGCGAAGCGGTAGGCGTAGTTGTTCTTCAGGTGCTCGCGGGTGCCGAAGAGGTCCGCCGAGGTGACGCGGCCGGCATCCATTTCCTTGGTCACGCCCTGCAGCACGCCCCAGGCGTCGGCCATGCCAGCGACCACCGCCGCTTGCAGCTCGGGCGACATCGATGCGAAATCGAAGTCCTCGCCCGGGCCGACACCTAGGCGCGCGAAGCGCTCGCGCAGGGCGACTTCGCTGGGGTGCGTCGGGCAGAAGCGCAGCACGAAGTTCAGCAGCCCGAAAAAGGCCGGCGAGGTCTTCTGGTCCGCCACGGACAAGGGCTTCGGGAACGGGATCGCCTCGGGTGCTGCCGGCGGTTCGGTCTTCAGGAAGGCCGACAGCGGCTCGACGCGGTAGCCGGCCTGGATCGCCTTGACGGCATCCAGATCCTCGGGCGACTTCAGCTGCGTGCGGTAGACCGCCAGCCCGATCTCGGTTTCCGCGCGGAAGACGCGGTCGATGCCCTTCGGCGTCTCGCCTGTCCAGCCGGGGCCGGCGAGCAGATAGCGGCCGCCGCCGTTGCCGGTGGTGCGGCTGCCAATGTAGTCGAAGTTGTGGGTATAGGCGTCGATCAGCTGGATCGAGAAGTAGCGGCCCTCCTCCAATGTCGGCACCGTCAGCACCAGCGGCTCGCGCCGCAGGTCGAAGGACAAGGACGAGTAGGGCGTGTCCGAGTTCGGGGTCTGGACCGCGCGGTCCTCGGGCGTGAAGACGCGGGCCATGCTCCTGAGCTCGTTGAAGGGCGCCTTGAACTCGGGATTGGCGCGGTCGATGGCGTAGGCGTGCAGGATCCGGTAGCTGTCAACCATCGGGAAGCCGTAGACGTAGGCATCGCGGGCGATCTCGCGCGCCTCCTCGGGTTTCAGGTCGGCCGCCGGGGCGGCAGCCAGCGGGCCGGCCAGGAGGCCGGTCAGGGCCAGGGCAAGGATGGACAGGGTTTTCATCGTGGTGCTCCCATGGATTGGAAGGTGCGTCCTTGGTGCAGGCGGAGGGCAGCGCGCGGCAGCGCCGCCTGGGCTGACCCTCCGGAAGTTCTGGTGCTGATCGCGTTCATGCAGGGCTCGGGAGGTCCGTCGGCGCTCAGAAGCGCCGGCCGATTTCGAGGAAGACGTTGCGCTCGCCGCCTTCGCGGCCGCCGACGCCGAAGAGGAGCGGACCGATCCAGGAATCGAGGCCGATGTAGACGCTGCCGTTGAGGATCCCGTCGTCGAAGGCCATGTCCGCGCGCTCTTCCCAGGCATTGCCGTACTCGAGCGTGAAGCCGAGCAGCGCCGGCTGGTTAACCAGCTGCGCGATCCGGTAGTTGTAGCCGCCGACCAGCACCGCGTAGTGCTGGCCGGAGAGCTCGTTGGGCTGGAAGCCGACCAGGCGCGAGTAGCCGCCGAGGCGGTAGCGGCTCTGCAGCGGCA